>JANQOD010000141.1 GCA_028289745.1 Allomuricauda sp.
TGCACAAGTTCATAATCATGATAATGCCGAAATGCACGGGATCCATGCCCATTTCGGTCACTATGGGCAGAAAGATTGGTGTGAAAATGAGCACGGCGGGGGTCATGTCCATAAATACCCCTACCACCAACAAAATGAGGTTTATGAGCAACAAGACCATGATGGGGTCGTTGCTGATTCCCAAAATAAGCTGGGTCACGTTTTGTGGGATATCCTCATACGACATCACCCATGACAATGCGATGGACGTGGCAATCAAAAGCATGACAATAGCCGTGGTGTTCACGGTATCTAAAAGTACATTGCCGAAGTCTGAGAATTTGATTTCTTGATATACAAGCGCTAGTATAAAAGTGTAAAGAACGGCGATGGCCGAAGCTTCTGTGGCCGTGAATATGCCCGCAACAATGCCTCCGATGACAACCACCAGAAGCAAAAGACTGGGCAATGCCCTTAGAAACATCTTAAAACCGATGCCCCATCCGACCCATGCACCACGAGGGTACTTTTTGAAATGGGCGTAGATGGCCACAATAAGCATCAACACCAGTCCCATGAGAATACCAGGAACATAGCCTGCCACAAAAAGTGCCGCGATGGACACTCCTCCGCTGGCCAAGGAATAGATAATGAGAATATTGCTGGGAGGTATGACCAGCCCCGTAGTCGAACTTGCCACATTGACCGCCGCACTGAAGGGTTTGTCATAGCCTTCCTCTTCCATTTTTGGAATCATAAAACCCCCTATGGCAGAAGCGGCAGCCACCGCAGAGCCCGAAATCGCACCAAAGAGCATACAGGCTATGATATTTACAAAAGCAAGTCCGCCCGGCAATGCCCCGACCAATACTTTTGCAAAGTCAATGAGTCGTGTGGCTATACCCCCTTTGTTCATGAGCTGACCGGCCAATATAAAAAAAGGTATGGCCAAAAGTGAAAAACTATCAAGTCCCGTGGCCATGCGCTGGGCCAAGGTGGTCATGGCAAAATTGGATGGCATACTGACAAACAAGGTGACCATGGCACTGAATCCGATGCTGTAGGCAATGGGTACGCCGATGCCCAATAGTATTACAAAAACGCAGATTAAAATCAGAATTTCACTCAGCATGGTGTCGAAAGGTTTTGATGTTCCCAAGAATTTCCAAAAGGCTGTAATAGCAAATGAGCATGCCACTGATGGGCAGTACCGCGTAGACCATACCCAAGGGTATATCGAGCGTGGCCGACATTTGATCAAGGGATAGGGTCAAATACATGAGGTTGATGCCACCGATTACCATGACCAATAGCGAAAATACAATGACGATCATATTAATAACCACTGATAAAATATGACCTTTGTGTTCGGGGAGGTAATTCGGAAGAATATCAATGGCCAAGTGCAGTTTTTTTCCAGTGGCATAGGCGGCTCCCAACAGCCCGATCCACATCAGTAGAAACCCGGAAAGTTCATCAGTGAACACACTTGGATTCTTGAATAAGTAGCGTGATGCCACCTGCCATAGCACGACTAGTACAGTGACCCCCATCAAGAAAATCAAGAAACTGCCCAAAATACGGTCGACCACTGGTTTTCCGTTACTCATAGTCCCATCTGTTTTATTTGTTCCAATACGCTTCTTTTTTCGGGATCATCGTAGAAAGGGCCGTAGATTGGAGCAACTTTTTGCTCAAAAGACGATTTATCAGGATAGGCCACTTGAACGCCTGTCGATTTGACCTCCTCAAGTGCTTTTTCTTCCATGGCTACCCAAAGACTTCTGTGATAAATAGCGGCAGCTTCTGCGCTATCGCTGACCCAATTTTTTTCCTGTTCGGCCAACCATCCCCAACTTTTGGTACCCATCACCAAGATATCGGGAACATAGGTATGCTGATCCATCGAAAGGTATTTGCATACCTCATAATGGCGTGAGAGGTAAAAACTGGGAAGGTTGTTCTCCGCACCATCGACCACACCTTGTTGAAGGGCGGTGTAGAGTTCTCCCCATGCAATTGGGGTAGGGGATGCCCCCAATTGTTGTACCATGGCAATGGATAACCCGCTTTTTTGAACCCTTATTTTTAAACCATCCAAATCTTGAGGACTTTGTATGGGCGTGTTCTTGGTGTAGAAATTGCGGCTACCCGCATCTAAAAAAGCCAACCCCTTGAGCAACTCACTCGTACTCGATTCCAACACTTGTTTGCCGATGTGACTGTCCCATACGGTATAGGCGTGCCCACGGTCACGAAATAAATACGGAAGCCCAAAAATCTTGTAATCTGATGAAAAGTTTTCCATGACCCCGCCACCAACTTTGGTAATGTCCAGACTACCGATTTGAAGCAGTTCCAAAAGCTCTCGTTCTTGGCCCAATTGCCCGTTGGGATAGATTTTTAAGCGTAGTTTTCCGTTTGATTTTTTTTCCAGTTCCTGGCCCATGTACACCATGGCTTTGTGCGCGGGATGGTTTACATCGAGTTCATGGGCCAATTTCAATATTTTGGTTTGGTCTGCCCTATTACAACCTACCTTCAGGCATACAACCAGCAAACAGACAATTGCACGACTTATGGTTTGGGTCATAATGTTTTTTTGATTTGGGCGATACTATGTAATATGCTGACCACTTTTTTCTGTAATCTTTCAAAACCCTTTGTTTCCAAGATTTCCTTTGATATGAGTTTTGAACCCATGCCCACACAGGTCACCCCGGCTTCGAACCAAGCCCTCAGGTTGTCCTCATCGGTACTCACTCCACCCGTGGGCATAACGCTCGTCCAGGGTTGGGGCCCCTTTATCGCTTTGACAAAATCGGGCCCATAGGTTGAACCAGGAAAGAGTTTTATGATTTCACATCCCAGTTCTTCGGCCTTGTTGATTTCAGCCAATGAACCACAACCTGCTGACCAGAGTACTTTTCTTCGGTTGCACACTAGGCCAATGTCTTCCCTGAGTGAAGGTGTCACAACGAAATTCGTTCCCATCTGTAGAAACATAGAGGCCTCCCCGGCATCGGTAATCGAGCCTACGCCCAAGATCATGCCAGGGAGTTCTTTAAGGGCATATTTGTTCAGTTCGGAAAACACCTCGAAGGCAAAGTCGCCGCGGGCGGTGAACTCCAGCAAACGTGCACCCCCATCGTAACAGGCTTTCAACACCTTTTTTCCAAGTGCCGCATCTGGATGGTAGAAGAGGGGTACCATCCCTGTCCGGTCCATAACTTCCGCAACTTCCAATCTGGAGTATTTCGCCATGCCCTTTTAAGTTTAAGGCACCGGGCGAACGAATCGACCCAGTGCCGTTAAAGAAACTAAACTAACTCAAATAAAATTACTAACTACTACTCAACATTCTTTATCTTGATACCCTGCCCGAGGCATCCCCAGCCATGAGTTTTTCCACTTCGGCTACGGTCACTAAGTTGGCATCACCTTTTATGGTATGCTTTAGACATGAGGCTGCCACCGCAAAGTTCAAGGCCTTCTGGTCATTATCAGGGTATTTCAACAACCCGTAGATTAAGCCCCCCATAAAAGAGTCGCCACCACCGACCCTATCTACAATATGGGTAATCTGGTACTCCGGCGACTTGAACATGGTCTTGCCATCATAGAGTACCCCTGCCCAGGTGTTGTGCGATGCTGACAATGATCCCCGCAACGTGGTGATCACTTTTTTCGCCTTGCTGAATTTTTTTGTCATCTGCTTGCAGACTGAAAGAAAGGCCACAGCCTTTACGTGTTCGCCCTGGGTGGTTATATCCAATCCTTCGGGCTTTATCCCAAAGTGTTTTTCGGCATCTTCCTCGTTACCTAAAATGATATCACAGTACGAGGTCAGTTCGGTCATGATGGCTTCCCGATTTCCGCCGTATTGCCAAAGTTTGGCCCTGTAATTCAGGTCTGTCGAGATGGTCACCCCCATGTCACTGGCCGTTTTTACGGCCTCTAGGGAGGCATCTGCTGCCCCTTGCGAGATGGCCGGGGTGATTCCCGTCCAGTGAAACCAATCGACTTCCTTGAAAACCGATTTCCAATCGACCATGCCCTTTCCAATCGCCGCCATTGCTGAATGGGCCCGATCATAGATGACCTTGCTTCCGCGGCTTACGGCACCCGTTTCCAGAAAATAGATGCCCAAACGGTCACCACCAAAAACAATTTTTTCAGTGCCAACCCCTCTTTTACGCATTTCCATCAAAGCACAATGGCCAATGTCGTTATCGGGCAATCGGGTCACAAAGTCAACGGGCACCCCATAGTTGGCAAGCGATACGGCCACATTCGATTCGCCACCCCCATAGACGACATCAAAATGGGTTGTCTGTGAGAACCTCAAAAACCCGTGAGGTGCCAAACGCAGCATGATTTCCCCAAAAGTGACTACTTTTTTGCCTATTGTGCCGGGCATATGAACTGTTGAGATTCAGCTTCTTTTTGAAACAATTACACGGTTACCGAAAAAAATTGACTTTTTTTACGTAATTTGTGCAATCGATTACGCAATATAGTTCATTAATTTGGAACATGAAAAATAAAATTCTAAAAATCGACGCAGATGACAATGTGTTTGTGGCCTTGACCGACCTGATGCCGAATGAAAAGCTCGTTTATGGGGGAAAGGAAATTTTCGTGGGCGAAAAGGTTAAGGCCAAGCACAAGTTTTCTGCTGTGGAACTAAACAAAGGTGCGGAAATCAGAATGTACGGTAACCTCATCGGTAAGGCTACGAAGGCCATTCCTGCCGGACATGTGTTAACCGTTGATAATGTGGTTCATTCTGTCAATGCTGTACCAATAAAGAAAAAAACGCCAAGTTGGCAAGCACCTGACGTTACAAAATGGTCGCAACGACATTTTATGGGCTATCACCGTAGTGATGGCCAAGTGGGCACGGCCAATACTTGGCTGGTCGTTCCCCTGGTTTTCTGTGAAAACAGAAATGTAGAGACAATGAAAGACACTTTTTTGCAAGAACTCGGCTTTGCACGTCAAAATCCTTATCGGGAATATGTGAGGGCCTTGGTCGCCAATTTCCAAGACGGGGCAGACATGCCTATTGATAGTGTGCAAATGCTAAGTGATGACCATAAGGTTGCTAAATTGTTCGATGTTTTCATAGTTGTCATCTTTAAGGTTAAACAATAAGATGAAAGTCAAATCAACTATGGCTTGTGTTTTTGGTCATTCGGTCAGCACTGTTGACGATTAAAAATCTGTTGACCGAATTGTTGACGCCTTGAGTGAATTCAGTCAAAAAACATCTCTTTGTTAAGAAAATAAAAAAACCTGCCAATCATAGGATTTACAGGTTTTTAGGTTTATTTGAAGTTCTGTAACAGAACCTTCTCGGATTCAAACTTCGATTATAGCGACCTCC
>JANQOD010000168.1 GCA_028289745.1 Allomuricauda sp.
ATATGATAGCGTCTCTTGCAAAAAGACACCAAAAATATCAAGGTTTGAATCGATCGGTATCGTTTGCAACGGTACGGTGGGGTTGCCCGATGCGTCCAAATCCCTCCCTTGAGTTCCGTCAAACTCCAGTTCACTGGCCTGAAAATTGTATCCGGCCGTTGTCTGTGAATTCAGTTTTGAAGATATGTCCCAGTCATAGGTAACATTGATATCATAATTCCAATTGAAGACCTTGGCCTCGGCCTCTCCCCTATATCCCAAGTTGAAATAGGCCGGATTTACGTTTTCATAGGGATATATAGGGATAAAAATATTTCCTTCTTGATTATACGTGTCAACACCCAAGATCTGATCAATGGTCAGGTTTTTGATCGGATTGATCCTCACGTGAAGACTCGGAATAAAATGGTTCACCTTTTGTGTAATGTCAAAGGTTTCAATAATGCTCAACGGATTTACCCTGGTCTGTTCGACCGCCAACAAGTTTCCGTTGGCGTCCCTTTGCGATAGGTCAAAGACGTTGTTGGTAATGTTCACCGAATTTATGGGGCTCCAAAATACATTACCGTCTGGTTTCTCGTCTGAGTTGCTATTGGCAAAATAAAGACCCAGGTCATAAGAGATCCAGTCGGCTATCTTGTAAGAAAAATTAACACGCGCAGAGAGGCGCTGGTAATTGGTGTTTTTTATGATTCCCTCGTTGGCCAAATAGCCAATGGAAGCATGGTAATTCATTTTTTCATTGCCATCGCTAATTGAGAAATAGTTGTCAGTGCCAAAACCTGTTTGAAAGATATCATCTTGATAATCGTACCTGGTCGTGTTGAACTTGTCGGAAGAGAGGAACCTAAAGGGGGTCAGGTCGCCCGTATCGGGGTTAAAACCGAAGATGGGCCACAACCTTCCCGAAAGGGGGCTGTTGGCGATGGTCTCAAATTCTTCACCCCTCAAGTTAAGGTCCAATTTTTTACGTACGGTATTGACATTGAAGGTACTCTTAAAAAACATTTCAGGACCATCATCGGAATACCTTCCTTTTTTTGTGGTGATGATCACCACTCCGTTCGATGCCCGCGAACCGTAAATGGCCGCCGCTGCCGCACCATTGAGTAAGTTTATGTTATCGATGTCGTTCGGGTTGATGTCTACCATTCTGTTTTGCCCCGGACTTGCATCGCCTGCCGGAACGTTCAGATTGGTTACGTTGGTGGTAAGGTTACTGACCACAACCCCATCAACTACGTAAAGGGGCTCAGAAGATCCTTGTATGGTACTCACCCCCCTCAAGCGAATGGAAAAACCTCCGGCGGGATCACCTGAGTTTTGTGTTATCTGTGCCCCCGGCACTTTACCTTGCAAGGAAGTAATAACATTTGGAGGGGCTACTTTGGTCAATTCAACAGATTTTACCGTGGTAATGGCATTGCCCAGCTTCTTTCGTTCTTGGGTCAACGATGACCCTACTACGATGACCTCATCCAAGTTGTTTGAATCTTCGACCAATGTTACATTCAACTGTTGGTCTTGTCCTGTAAGTGCTATCTCTTGGCTTTTAAAGCCAATATAGCTGATGACGAGCGTTTTGTTGGCCGTATCATCTGCCACAAAACTAAAGTTTCCATCAAAATCTGTCTGACTTCCTACTGAAGTGCCCTTGATGAAGACACTTGCCCCTGGTAGTGGCTGGCCTTCACTGTCGCTGACCGTTCCTGAAATCGTGACCGATTGCGCAAAAGATACATGCGCAAACAAAATCATAATCAGAAACAACAGCCTGTACTGTGCTTTTTTCATAATCGTGTTCTTTTATTGAGCTTTGCAAACAAACCTAGCATAATAATTCAATTTTTGCAATGTTTAAATGCAATAATTTATTGCAAAACATATAAATTAACATTATTTGATATCAGAAAAATGATTTTTTGCCGTTTTTATTGGCAAAAAAGATTTTTATATTTGTTTTCATGGAGAAAAAGAAAAGACATCATATCATTCTCAACGAAGTACATATTCACAATAGGGTATTGCTGACCGATCTTGCCAGTATGCTCAATGTCTCTGTTGATACCGTTAGAAGGGATGTCAAAGAACTCGACGCTTTAAAAAAGCTCAGAAAGGTACATGGCGGTGCCATTTCAAACGGATTCAATGTGTATTCTGACCGATCAAGGGAAATCTATGAACTGGGCAGCAAATCTACGATAGCCCAAAAGGGCATATCATTATTGAAAAAAGGTGATGTTATATTGATAAGTGGCGGATCGACCAATATTGAATTGGTAAAACTGCTTCCAAAAAAGCTTGATCTGACTTTTTTCACCCCAAGTTTGCCCATGGCCATTGAATTGATCAACAACACTTCAGAGCGTTATGAGGTATATCTTATCGGCGGCAAGCTCTCAAGAAGATCGCAATTGGCCACTGGGGGCAGCTCAATAAATATCTTGTCAGAAATCAAGGCCGATATTTGTTTTTTGGGCACAGGCTATATCGATATTGAAAAAGGTATCACCGAGGTAGATTGGGAAATTGCCCAAATGAAAAAAGCGATGATACGGGCTTCCAGAAAAACGGTTTCCCTTACCATATCAGAAAAATTGAACACTTCAAACCGTTACAAAATCTGTGACATCAATGCCATCGATACCTTGGTCACAGAACTGGATCCCAAATGTGAGGGTCTTGAAGCGTATCGAAAAGCAAATATCAACATACTTTAACCAGCGAGCCCACTTAGAAAACTATTGTTCAATACGATCAATGTTTCGAAAGGCACGGCCAAATTTTTTAAAAAACCCATAAATAGGGTATGTATCTTCATTTCTTCTTAATCCGTCAAACTTTTTGTTTCTTTGCCACCATAAATAATTTACCCCATTATGGAACTTTTAGGAATCGATATCGGTGGCTCAGGAATCAAGGGTGCCTTGGTAAACAGTGATACTGGTGAACTTCTTACCGAAAGACATAGAATACCTACCCCCGAATTGCGAAAACCCAAGGCCATGGCCGAGGTGGTGGCACAACTTGTGGAACACTTTGACTACAAGGGGCCCGTGGGCTGTGGTTTCCCTACCATCGTAAAAAACGGCGTCTGTATTTCAAAGGGAAATCTCCATAAAAGTTGGGTAGGGGTCAATGTTGATGAACTGTTCACCCAAGCCACCGGACAACCCTTTACCGTTGTGAACGATGCCGATGCCGCGGGCTATGCATCGATGAACTATGGCGTGGGAAGAGGAAAAGATGGTTTTGTCATAATGATCACAGTGGGCACCGGTCTGGGCAGTGGGGCCTTCTACAACGGAAAATTGATCCCAAATTTCGAATTGGGGCAGATTCCCTATAAAAGATATAGAAAGATTGAAGATTGGGCAGCAAGTTCTGCAATGGAACGCGAGGGTCTATCGTATGAGAAATGGGGCAAGCGCTTCAACAAATTTCTGACCTTCGTCGAGCTTTTGGTTTCTCCCGATCTGATCATTATCGGCGGGGGCATTTCAAAGAAATGGGATCAGTATAGCCATTTGATCGATGTGGAGACCCATGTGGTCAAAGCCGAGCTCATGAACCATGCAGGAATTATTGGTGCCGCTGTCTCTTGTTTGCGGGAACACCACCATCAAGAAGTTTAAACCGCTTTGTTGCGTTTTCTATCGACCTCTTTTAACTGTATTTTTCGCAACCTTAGATGATTGGGGGTCACTTCGACCAACTCGTCTTTTTGAATATATTCCAAGGCTTCTTCCAAAGAAAATTTGATGGCAGGCACAATTCGCGATTTATCATCTGAACCAGCGGCCCGAACATTGGTCAGTTTTTTTGTCTTGGTGACATTGACCACCATATCATCTTGACGTGAGTTCTCACCGATTACCTGTCCTTCATAAATCTCCTCACCGGGATCGATAAAGAATTTACCGCGCTCTTGCAGTTTGTCTATCGAATAGGGTATCGCCGTACCATTTTCCATAGAGACCAACGAACCGTTGATTCGCTGTGCAATCTCACCCTTCATGGGTTGGTATTCCAAAAATCGATGGGCCATAATGGCTTCGCCGGCGGTGGCGGTCAATAATTGGTTCCGTAAACCGATAATGCCCCTTGACGGAATGATAAACTCACAGAGCATACGGGACCCCTTGGCTTCCATGCTCACCATTTCTCCTTTTCTGATAGAGACCATCTCTACCGCCTTGCCAGAAACCCCTTCTGGTAAATCAATGGTCATTTGTTCTACCGGCTCGCATTTCACCCCATCGATTTCTTTGATGATGACCTGCGGTTGTCCTATCTGCAATTCATAGCCCTCACGGCGCATGGTCTCGATCAATACCGAGAGATGCAGCACACCCCGCCCGTATACCATGAATTTATCGGCATTATTGGTTTCCTCGACACGAAGGGCCAGGTTTTTTTCCAGCTCCCGCTCTAAACGTTCTTTTAGATGGCGTGAAGTGACAAATTTGCCATCCTTGCCAAAAAACGGACTGTCATTGATGGTGAAGAGCATGCTCATTGTCGGTTCGTCAATGGCAATGGTCTGCAATTTCTCAGGATTTTCAAAATCGGCCACCGTATCGCCGATTTCAAAGGCTTCCATACCGATTATGGCACAAATATCGCCTACGGCGACGGTTTCGACCTTTTTTCTTCCCAATCCCTCGAAAACAAAGAGCTCTTTGACCTTAGATTTTACAATGTTACCATTTCTTTTGACCAAAGAAACATTCTGGCCTTCGTTCAATGTTCCCCGTTGCAAGCGCCCAATGGCAATGCGCCCCGTATAGGAAGAAAAATCAAGGGAAGTGATAAGCATTTGCGTGCTGCCCGTTTCGGGCTTGAATTCAGGAATATGTTCTATGACCATATCCAACAATGGCGCTATAGATTCGGTAGGTGTTTTCCAATCTTCGCCCATCCAGTTGTTTTTGGCCGAACCGTACACTACCGGAAAATCAAGTTGCCATTCTTCAGCCCCCAATTCGAACATCAGGTCAAAAACCTTTTCGTGCACCTCTTCAGGGGTACAATTTTCTTTATCCACTTTATTGATGACCACACAGGGCTTCAGGCCGAGATCAATGGCCTTTTGCAATACAAAACGCGTCTGTGGCATTGGGCCTTCAAAGGCATCGACCAATAGCAGCACACCATCGGCCATGTTCAGCACCCGTTCTACCTCGCCGCCAAAATCGGCGTGGCCCGGGGTATCGATAATATTGATCTTGGTGTCTTTGTACACCACCGACACGTTTTTTGACACAATGGTGATGCCCCGCTCACGTTCAAGGTCATTGTTGTCGAGAATCAAATCACCCTTGTTCTCGTTCTCACGAAACAGACGGCAATGGTACATGATCTTATCGACCAAGGTGGTCTTGCCATGGTCAACATGGGCTATGATAGCGATATTCTTTATTGTTTGCATGCCTAAATTTGAGGATGCAAAGGTAAGGCAATAAAATCCACAGACGACACGACCACCATAAATAGGTCAGTCTTTTTTGCCCAAAACCCACCCGATGGTCACCCTAAGATTCGGATAAACCGAAAATTGATCGGTCACCGTCACTGCACTTCCCGTATCGGTATAATCCACTGAAATTGCCCCAATGCCAAATTGCAGTCCCCAATTGAAGCCCGAGGTATAGGTGCGCTGCAAACCATACGTCAACCCGATATAGAAAGTTTCAAAAGAAGCAGGGCCGAATACAATGATATTTGCTAGATCAGGCTCGAAGTTGTTACCGAGCAAAGAAATATCAGAGGTATAGTACATGTTGATCCCATAAAAATTTCCAGAATTGCCCTTGATCGGCTTTCCTTTCTTCGCCCTTCTGTCAAAATTGTAATACCTGCGCAATTGGGCATCGAATCTGGGGTAAAGGTCAAAACCACTGTTATCGAAAGATATCACGCCCAATGAGGTAGCCGCATCAAGTCTTACGGATGTATTCGTGGCAACGCCAAATTCATAAGACACTCCTGGCCAAGCTACATTCAGTAAAAACTGGTCTTCAATGTTTTTTTGGTTTTGGGCCATTAGGGCATTTAGAAAAAGTAATGAAAAGACGGTCAGGGTAGTTCTCATTGTCAAAATTTCAAGATTTTGTGGATATCATCAATTTTCAAGCCAAAAAGATACCTTTGTAAAAATATGTTTTATGGATTTATCCCATATTCCCCAACTCAAACATTCTAATGGCAACAATTTCTTTTTGCTCTCTGGCCCCTGTGCCATTGAGGGCGAAGAAATGGCCCTACGTATCGCCGAGCATATTGTCGAGGTGACTGATAAACTGAAAATTCCCTATGTATTCAAAGGAAGTTTTAAAAAAGCGAACCGAAGCCGTGTGGATTCATTTACGGGTATTGGCGATGAAAAGGCACTTAAAATTCTGAGAAAAGTCTCGGAAACCTTTAAGGTGCCCACTGTCACCGATATTCATGTGCCAGAAGATGCAAAAATGGCGGCCGAATATGTCGATGTGCTTCAGATACCTGCCTTTTTGGTACGACAGACCGACTTGGTTGTCGCAGCCGCCAAGACGAACAAAGTGGTCAACCTCAAAAAAGGGCAGTTCATGAGCCCTGAAAGCATGAAGCACGCCGTGAAAAAAGTGACCGATACAGGCAACGAACAGGCCATGATCACCGAACGTGGGTCAATGTTCGGGTATCAAGACATGATCGTCGATTTCCGCGGAATTCCCACCATGCAACAATATGCACCGGTCGTACTCGATGTGACCCATTCATTGCAACAGCCTAACCAAGCTTCAGGCGTAACTGGCGGTCGCCCGGCACTTATTGGCACCGTGGCCCGAGCAGGTATCGCAACTGGAGTCGACGGTATTTTTATGGAGACCCACTTCGACCCGGCCAACGCCAAAAGTGATGGGGCCAATATGCTCGATTTAAGCTTGTTGGATCAGTTATTGACCGATTTGGTAGCGTTGCGTGAAGTAGTGAACGCAATCGATTAGTTTTTCCAAAACCCTTTTTCTTTTGCGGCATAGGCATCTTGCAATATCTCTGTTAGAACCTTCCCATCGATATCTTCAAGTGAATGATAGCGCAATGACCGCATTACCTTGCGCTTTTCAGTGACCATGTGCTCTACATGTTTCGTCAAATGTGCAGAGGCCCAAAAACCGACATCGACATATTTTTTGCCCTTGGGCACATTGAGGTAGCAGAAAGGGGTCTTTTTGAAATAATAAAAGGGTATTCTGTACTTGTATTTCAGTTCTATTTCAGGAAACAGCCCTTCGATGACCACCTGAAGATGCAACAAAATACTTTTAAAGGGCTCGTCTTGAGCAAGTATGTAGTCTTCTGCCGGGTTCATGGCCCAAAAATCGGAAAACCCTTTCAATTAATCATTTGGCAAAACGCAATTCCGATGAAAAAAACGAACAAATCGATTTGAAGTCAAAGGCCTTGAAGGCCTATTTTGTCCCAAAGAGCAACAGGTTGTGATTGGAGGATATTAATTGAATAGTGGCTCACTCCTTACCATCGACATAATCTTGAAGGTACTTGTAATTTTTGGTGAGCTTGCCATTTTTGGTCATTTGGGCCCGCTCGAGAATACCGTCTTTATCCCCATTAAAAAAAGCGGGGATCACATGTTTTGAGAAGGCCTCTCCAAAACCATTGCTGGCATCCCGTGGCAATTCAGCGGGCAGATTATCGACGGCCATCACCGCGATGGCCTCTTTATTCATATAATCGACTTCCTTTTCTTTCTCTGGATGGTACCCATAGATAGGTTTTGCTATAGTTGAAGCCCTAATGGTGGTTGCCACAGGCCCGTCAATATCACAACTGATATCTGCAACAACCTTGATATTGAACTCGGGATGCCTTACATCTTCCCTAGTGTATAGATAAGGGGCCCCATCACCATAGAAATGGCCCGCGATATATAGATTCGCTACTTTGGCAAACCTGAGGAAATCGGAACGATATTCTTCTGGATTGGCGAAAAAATCAGCTTTGTTGCCCCGAACCCCGTCTTTTCGTTTGTTGTACTCTGAGGCATCGATTTGACAATAGACCGGCTCATCAAAGGTTCGGTGCAAAAACTCATCGACCGTTACCTTTTTTAGGTTCATGCCATCGAGCATTTCTTTTGCCCCGCTACCGACCCTACCCTTACCGGTGAGCAATACCTTAATATTGGGCAATTTTATTTTTCTGAGTTCGGCAATCAGTGCCTGTTGGTCTTTTAAAGCCTCCGCCTTAGGCAATTCAAAGAGACTCGATTTGAGCCCATAGGCCCGTACCCCGTTGTATGCCCCCACAATGCCGGCATAGCGGCCAAAAGCGACCAGTCGCATTCCTCTAGGGCTTGTAATCACCTCATGGTCATATAGTTCAATGTTCTTCTGAAGTATGGCACGCAGCAAATCACGGTTATAGGGCTGTTTCTTGATCGTATGCGAAAAGAAAAAATACTTTTTATTCGGGATCAAGTCTTTAATGGGCACTTCCTTGACCCCTAAGAGCACATCACATTCTGCCATTTTATCGGCCACCTCGATACCTATGTCTCGATATTCTTGGTCAACGAAAGCCCTTACGGAAGAGGGCTTCACAATTATTTGGGCCTTTGGGTGTTTTTCTATGACCGTTTGGCAAAGTGCTGGGGGCAAGACCACCCTTTTGTCAGGTGGGTTCTTGCCTTCTCGAATTATTCCGAATTTCATCTATTCAAAATTTTTATTTGATTGAAGATGAAGCAAATAAAAATTTCTTCACATTCAGTAATTCGCACAAAGAATTTAATCATATCTATGGGTAGTATACTGATGAAATTTGTTTAGCCCATTTCATCAAGTCTGGTATAATTCTTGCCTAAAATAAGGGGATTGCCAAGGGTACGCAAAC
>JANQOD010000182.1 GCA_028289745.1 Allomuricauda sp.
CATCGCCAAAGACCTAACGGTCAGCAATGCCCCAAAAGAAATCTACGAAGAGGTCAGCAATGCGGGTATCGAGGTCGAATATCTGATCAACAATGCCGGTTTTGGAGGGCGTGGTAAATTTTATGAACGGTCTTGGGAACAAGATCTGGCCATGATCGATCTGAACGTGGTGGCACTGACCGCTCTGACCCGCCATTTTTTGCCCGACTTTGTTTCGAGAAACCAAGGCAGAATCTTGAACGTATCGTCAACGGCCAGTTTTATGCCAGGCCCACTGCAGGCCGTTTACTACGCGACCAAGGCTTATGTCACCTTTTTTGGCAACGCCATTGCCGAAGAACTGCACGACACCAATATCACGGTCACCACCTTGATGCCAGGTGCCACCGAGACAGAGTTTGCCAAGGTATCGGGTATGGACAAGACCGATCTCTTTGACAAGACCGTCAGTGCCAGAAGCGTGGCCAAAGATGGTTACAACGGTATGTTGAACGGAAAGCTTGATGTGGTTTCAGGGCTCAGGACAAACCAAAAAATAATGATGAAAATGATCCCTTTCATGCCCAAGAAAATGTTGTTGAAACAGATTCGAAAGCTACAAGAGGTAAATTAGTGTTTTAAAACGTTCAAAATATCGATTGCGGCCTCTGATATTTTTGTGCCCGGTCCGTAAATACCGACCGCTCCGGCATCATACAAAAACGGGTAATCTTGCTTCGGAATGACCCCTCCAACGATGACCAAAATATCTTCACGATCCAATTCCTTCAATGCTTGGATCACTTTTGGAACCAACGTCTTATGGCCAGCTGCCAATGACGACACCCCGATGACGTGCACATCGTTTTCAACTGCCTGTCGGGCCGCCTCTTCGGGCGTTTGGAACAACGGACCGATATCAACGTCAAAGCCCAAATCGGCATAGGCCGTGGCCACTACCTTTGCCCCACGGTCATGGCCATCTTGCCCCATCTTGGCAATCATGATGCGCGGTCTTCTACCCTCTTGTTCCGCTATTTGGTCAGAGAGTGTTTTGGCCTTTTCAAAAAGTGGGTCTTCTTTCAATTCTTTCGCGTACACCCCTGTAAATGATTTTATTTCTGCTTCATGGCGGCCAAAGGCTTTTTCCATTGCATCGCTGATTTCACCCAAAGTGGCCCTTGCCCGGGCCGCTTCGACCGACAATGCCAATAAATTATCGCCCTTGCCCTCTAACTTGGCCTTGGCGGCCTCTTCAATGGAACGCAGGTACGAAGCTACTTTTTTTTCGTCTCTCTCGGCTTTTACCTCTTCAATTCTTGCCACCTGTTGTTGCCGCACCCGCTGATTGTCGACCTCCAATATCTGAAGATCATCTTCTTCATCCAACACATATTTGTTGACACCAACGATCACTTCTTTTCCTCCATCGATTCGAGCTTGCTTTTTGGCAGCGGCCTGCTCAATTCGCATCTTGGGTATGCCTGCCTCGATCGCCTTTGTCATGCCCCCCAGTTCTTCGACCTCTTGAAGAAGATTCCAGGCTTCATCTGCAAGCTGTTCGGTCAATGCTTCCACATAATGGCTGCCCGCCCAAGGATCTACCGTACGGGTAATATGGGTCTCTTCCTGTAAATACAATTGCGTGTTTCGGGCAATACGGGCCGAAAAATCGGTGGGCAATGCAATGGCCTCATCCAACGCATTGGTGTGCAGGCTCTGGGTACCCCCAAAAGCTGCCGCGGCCGCCTCGATCGTGGTTCTGGCCACATTGTTGAAGGGGTCTTGCTCGGTAAGGCTCCACCCACTGGTCTGACAATGCGTTCGCAATGCCATAGACTTTGCGTTCTGGGGATCGAACTGTTTTACCAACTTGGCCCACAACATTCGACCAGCGCGCATCTTGGCGATTTCCATGAAATGGTTCATCCCTATTCCCCAGAAAAAGGAAAGCCTAGGGGCGAATTCATCTATTTTCAGCCCTGCCTTCAGCCCCGTTCTGATATATTCCAATCCGTCCGCCAAGGTGTACGCCAATTCGATTGCGGCCGTTGCCCCAGCCTCGTGCATATGATATCCAGAGATACTGATACTGTTGAAACGGGGCATAAACTTGCTGGTGTATTCAAAAATATCGGCAATGATCTGGATGGATGGCGCGGGGGGATAGATATAGGTGTTACGCACCATGAACTCCTTTAAGATATCATTTTGGATGGTCCCTGCCAATTGCTCGGGTTTTACGCCCTGCTCTTCGGCGGCAACAATATAAAAGGCCATCACCGGTAGCACCGCACCGTTCATGGTCATCGAAACCGACATTTTATCAAGGGGGATGCCATCGAACAGAATCTTCATGTCTTCAACGCTATCGATGGCCACGCCCGCTTTGCCCACATCGCCCACTACACGTTCATGATCACTGTCGTAGCCACGGTGTGTCGGTAAATCAAAGGCTACCGATAATCCCTTTTGCCCCGCTTCGAGGTTGCGTCGATAAAATGCATTGCTTTCTTCCGCTGTAGAGAACCCGGCATACTGCCTAATGGTCCACGGGCGTCTTACATACATGGTCGAGTACGGTCCACGGAGATAGGGCGGGATACCCGCAACAAAATTCTGGTGTTCTTCTTTTCGGGGACCCTTGACTTCTGCAGGTCGGTTTGAAGTCAATTCTAAATGCTGGACGTTTTTTCTTTCCATAAGATGTAGTTAAAGGGCATGTTCAACCTATAAACATAAAAGCACGGCAAGATAGCCTTGTTTTTTAGTACAAAATATGACTTTTGTTTGTATTTTAATTATACGGCCCAATGATTTTCTCCCTTTGTTGAAGGGTCTGGTTTTGTAAACGACCCGAAAGCATTTCATCAATCTTCAATACTTTTTTGACTTTTTGAGCCTATATTATAAACACTTCGGTATATTTAAAGCAATTATTTGGCCATGAAGCTGCACTTGCTCAACAGAAGTAGTTCAAACGAATCATCGTTTACGGTTACCCATAACTGCCATCCGTATTTCTTGAAGATATGGCATTACCACCCTGAGCTCGAATTGGTGCTTATCGAAAAAAGCAGCGGCACCCGTTTTATCGGTGACAGTATTCAAAAATTTGAGGCTGGTGAGGTCGTGCTACTGGGCAAGAACCTGCCCCATATGTGGCTCAATGATGAAGTGTATATCAAAAGGGGCAACTTAAAAGCTGAGGCCATTGCCATTCATTTCAATGAAGACTTTTTAGGGGAGTCTTTTTTTGAACGACCTGAATTTGCAAAAATTTCCAAGCTCATAAAAAGGGCCGCCAGAGGTTTGAAATTCAATGATGTCGACGAAGGCCTAAAAAATAGCATCAGAGGGTTGCTCAAAAAAGACCCTTTCCCAAGGGCAATTGCCCTTCTTGAGATATTGCAGCGGTTGGCTTCCGACAAAAACTACGAATCCCTATCGAGCCTAGGATATATCAATTCGTTTATTGCCGAAGAAAATGACCGATTGCATAAAATTCATGAATACGTGTTCAACAATTTCAAAAAGGTCATCAATGCCAATGAGGTTGCCCAAGAAATTGGTATGAATGCTTCGGCGTTCAGTCGTTTTTTTAAAAAAATTCATCGCAAGACCTTTACCAAATACCTGAATGAGATCAGGGTGGGCTATGCCTGTAAGCTACTGCTCGAAAGCCAAAGCAAGATTACCGCAATTGCCTACGAATCTGGCTTCAATAATATTTCAAACTTCAATCGTCAGTTCAAGGCTTTCAAAAAGATGACCCCAAAAGAGTATATTAAATATCATAGAAGCCTCTAAGAATTGTGCCAAGAGGCAAAAAAAGTACCATAATTGGTCAGTAATACAATGGTCTTGGGCAGGCATATCATTTAGTTTTGAAATACCATTCATCACTTTTTCAAATGCATACCCTAGTAGCCCTAGAGGTCAAGGACATTCGGTTTCCGACAAGCAGTTCGCTTGATGGCTCTGATGCCATGAACCCCGATCCCGATTATTCAGCGGCCTACGTAATCTTGAAAACCGACCACCCTGATGGCTTGGAAGGACATGGACTGACATTCACTATCGGTCGGGGAAATGAACTATGTGCCGCTGCAATAAAGGCAATGTCGCACCTCTTTATCGGCAAGGCCCTTGAACATTTTACGAAAGACATGGGGGCTTTTTGGAGAATGGTTACCGGTGACAGCCAGTTACGGTGGTTGGGGCCTGAAAAAGGAGTGATCCACCTAGCTACGGGAGCCCTGGTAAATGCCGTATGGGACCTTTACGCCAAGGTCGAGAACAAGCCCCTCTGGAAACTCTTGGCAGATATGACCCCCGAACAACTGGCGAGCTGTGTTGATTTCACCTATATCACTGATGCCATCACTCATGGGGAAGCGCTTTCAATTCTAAAAAAACAAGAAGCCACCAAGCAAGAGCGCATCGAGCAACTCTTGCAAAACGGTTATCCGGCCTATACCACCTCGGCCGGTTGGCTGGGCTATTCAGACGAAAAAATAACACGCTTGTGCCGTAAGGCCAAAGAAGAAGGGTTTACCCATATGAAAATGAAGATAGGTGCCAATTTGAAAGATGACATGCGCAGGGCGGCACTGATCAGGGAAGAAATAGGCAACGACCTGAAATTAATGATGGATGCCAACCAAAAATGGGATGTTGACGAAGCCATTTCAAATATTGAATCGCTCAAAAAATTCAACCCTTGGTGGATAGAAGAGCCCACGAGCCCCGATGACGTCTTGGGCCATGCCAAAATCGCCAAAGCAATTTACCCCGTCAAGGTCGCCACAGGTGAACATTGCCAAAACAGGGTCGTTTTCAAACAATTCATGCAGGCAAACGCCATGCACTTCTGCCAAATCGATAGCTGTAGGGTAGGTGGGGTCAATGAAAACCTTGCCATTATGTTGATGGCCGCAAAATTTGATATTCCCGTGTGCCCGCATGCCGGTGGGGTAGGTCTCTGTGAATACGTACAGCACCTTTCGATGGTCGATTTTATCTGCATCAGCGGCAGTATGCAGAATAGGGTCATCGAATATGTCGATCATCTCCACGAGCATTTTCTAGAGCCCGTGACCATCAACAACGGGGCCTATATGCCCCCAAGTGCACCCGGCTATAGCATTGAAATGAAAGCAACCTCCTTAGAGAAATATTCCTTTCCAAATGGAAAAGCATGGCAAAAACAACCA
This sequence comes from Allomuricauda sp., assembly GCA_028289745.1. Taxonomy (GTDB): domain Bacteria; phylum Bacteroidota; class Bacteroidia; order Flavobacteriales; family Flavobacteriaceae; genus Flagellimonas_A. The sequence goes on from JANQOD010000182.1 coordinate 5,196, forward strand.
AAACCTGAAATGATATGAAATCTGACTTCAAGCTTGCCATTGTTCTTATCCTTTTTTGTATTGTGACCTCTGGCCAAGGACAAAAAGACTATACCCCGACCAAAGAAAACATTGAGGCCAGAAAATGGTTTCAAGATGCCAAATTCGGGCTGTTCATCCATTGGGGCGTTTATAGCGTTCTTGGCGATGGCGAATGGGTCATGAACAACCAGAACATACCGATAGACATGTATGAAAAATTGCCATCATTCTTTAATCCCATAGGGTATAGTGCCGAAGAATGGGTAAAAATGGCAAAAGATGCGGGCATGAAGTATATTACTATCACCAGCCGACACCACGACGGTTTTTCGATGTTCGACACCAAAGCCAATGACTATGATATCGTGAATGCCACCCCCTATAAAAAAGATGTCTTGAAAGTATTGGCCGAGGCATGCAGAAAAGAAAACATCAAACTGTTTTTCTACTATTCACTGCTCGACTGGCACCACGATGACTATTTTCCCCGCGGCAGAACCGGAAAAGGTATAGCGGGAAGGGCAGAAACAGGAAACTGGAACAACTATATCGACTTCATGAAAACCCAACTGACAGAGCTGTTGACCAACTATGGTGACATTGGCGGTATTTGGTTCGATGGGCATTGGGACCAAGTGGGCTGGGACGGTAAAAAATATGGTGAACTTAAGGTCGATTGGCATTATGACGAGTTGTACAAACTCATACACGACCTACAACCACAGGCCCTAGTGGGCAATAACCATCACTTGGCACCCATTGAGGGCGAAGATTTTCAAATGTTCGAAAAAGATCTGCCCGGCAAGAATACCACAGGTTGGGGCACCGATGCTTCCGATATTGGCAATCTGCCATTCGAAGTCTGTGAGACCATTAACGGATCGTGGGGCTTCAACCTTCAAGACCAAAAACACAAATCTGAAAAGGAACTCGTCCAATACATTGTAAAGGCTGCAGGTTATGGCAGCAACCTTTTGTTAAATGTAGGGCCGATGCCCAATGGAAAAATACAGGAAGAGCACCAAAAGTCCCTAAAGGCAATGGGCGAATGGATGCGCAAAAACGGTGAGACCATCTATGGTACCCGAAGTGGGCCGATTCCACCTTCCGAAAAAATGGCCTCCACCCAAAAAGGAAAAAGGGTATATCTTCACCTGCTCGATAAAAATGAAAATGTGGTTTTCTTGAAAGGGTACGATCCAAAAATAAAGCGTATAAAACGCTACGATGACGGCGCTCGCGTATCGTATGAAAGAACCAAGTATGGCCTTTTGCTCGATGTGCCGAAAGACAAAAGAAATACTATCGATACCATTGTTGAAATAACCTTGCAATAAATGACTTCGTTTGATTACAGCGGAAAAACAGTGATCGTGACTGGCGGTGGCAGTGGTATCGGAAAGGCATTGTCGAAACGGTTTGCCCTTAGTGGGGCCAAGGTATACATATTGGAATTCAAGCAAGAAAATGGGCGGCAGGTTGAAAAGGAAATCAATGATGATGGTGGAGTCGCCCATTATTACCACTGTGATGTAGCTGACCACGAACAGGTAAAAAAAGTCGTAGGGGCAATTATTTCAGAAAGTCAAATCGATATCTTGGTCAACAATGCCGGCGTTGCCCACATCGGCAACATTGAAGCGACCGCAGAAAACGATATGGACAAGCTCTACCAAGTGAACATCAAGGGAATTTATAATTGCATACACGCCTGTATCAGCAGTATGAAGCAGCGTGGGCACGGCATCATATTGAACATGGCTTCGATAGCATCATCGGTCGGAATTTCAGATCGGTTCGCCTATTCGATGACCAAAGGGGCGGTGTTGACCATGACCTATTCCGTGGCCAAAGATTATATCGATTTCGGCATTCGCTGCAACAGTATTTCCCCGGCACGTGTGCACACCCCTTTTGTTGATGGCTATCTCGATAAAAACTATCCGGGCAAGGAAAAGGAAATGTTTGAAAGACTGTCAAAGACACAACCGATCGGGCGCATGGCCACCCCCGACGAAGTGGCCCATCTGGCCCTATATCTATGTTCTGATGAAGCGGCTTTCATCACAGG
>JANQOD010000210.1 GCA_028289745.1 Allomuricauda sp.
GAAGCCGCGAAACAAAAAATCTATAACAAAAATTAAAAACAGAAATGATGAAAAAGTATATGTTGATTCTTTTAGTGGCCCTTTTACCGGTAGCCGGTACCTCACAGTCACTTTTTGATAAATACGAAGAGCTTGATGAAGTGACCTCGGTCATCGTCAACCAGAGCATGTTCAACCTGTTGGCCAAGATAGATGTCGAAACCGACGATCCTGAGGCCCAAGAGTTTATGGATATTGCCAAGAGCATCAAGAGCTTAAAGGTATTTACCACAGATGACAAGTCTATTGGTGATGATATGAAATCATCGGTCGGTAAATATTTGAAATCTTCTAGCTTGACAGAACTGATGAGAATTAAGGACAAAGACACCAATGTAAAGTTCTATATCAAAGAAGGGAAAGACGATGACCATGTCAGTGAGCTTTTGATGTTCGTGACGGGTTTGAAAGAAGTAGAGGCTGACGGCAGAGCTTTTGAAACGGTGTTGCTATCGTTAACGGGAGATATCGATTTGAACAAGATTAATTCATTGACCAAAAAGATGAATTTACCCGAAGAACTGAACAAGGCAGGCAAGAAAGGTGAAAAATAGTGGTAAGATGAAAAAGTTGATAGTATTTACGCTGGTTCTCTTTGTTTCACTAAGTGGATTTTCACAATCTCTTTTTGACAAGTACGAAGACTCAGAAGATGTCGGTTCGGTCATCATCAATAAGGGTATGATTGACATAATCTCTAAAATTAGTGAGAATCAAGATGATGAAGAGAGCCGAGCCTTTGCCGAATTGGCCAATTCAATAAAGAACATCAAGGTCTTCGTCTCAGACAACGAAAAGGTCACATCTGATATGGCCTCAACCGTCAAGAAGTATGTGAAATCTTCTAAATTGACCGAATTGATGAAAGTCAAAGACGATGACACCAATGTCAAATTCTTCGTTCGAAATGGGAAAGATGATAACCATGTTGAAGAATTATTGATGTTCGTCACGGGTATCGATGAAGAAAAGATGGGGAAAGGCGGTAGACATTTCGAAACAGTGCTTTTGACAATGACCGGAGACATTGACTTGACCAAAGTGGGCACATTGACAAAAAAAATGAACCTGCCCAAAGAATTGAACCAAGCGGGGAGTAAAGGAGAATAAAAAAGATAAGTTTGGATGGTGGACAGGTGTAACAAAAACCTGTCTGCCAATACGTATAGATAAGAATCAGTCAAAGAATAGAACATGAGAAATATAATTAAAACAGCATTGGCGACCATGGCCATAATTTTTGCATCTTGCTCTTCGCAGCAGAGTCTGCAAGAATATTATGTCGACAACCAAGAAAATCCGAATTTCATTTCGTTGGATATTCCTGCGAGTATTTTAAAGATGGATGAGGTTGACCTGACCGATGTACAGCAAGAGGCCGTCGAATCACTTAAAAAGTTTAATTTATTGGCCTTTAAAAAGACATCGGAAAATGTTGCCGATTACAAATTGGAAAAGGCCAAGGTAAAAGAGATTCTAAAAGATGATGAGTTCGTTGAGTTGATGAAAATCAATTCGCGGTACGGTAATGGGGTCATTAAATATCTGGGTGATGCAGATGCCATTGACGAAGTCATTATTTATGGTGATAGCAAAGACAAAGGTTTTGCATTGGTAAGGGTTTTGGGAAAGGACATGAACCCGGCCCATATCGTACAATTGATGCAGGCCATACAAAAATCAGATTACAAAGGAGAAGGACTTGGTGAAATTGGAAAATTTCTGAAAGGATAAACCAATTGCCCAACTGATTGTAGAAATCCCGAATGATGGCCATCATTCGGGATTTTTCTATCTCCATTGCATTGACCTATAAGTTGATGTGACTTTTCTTGTTATCTTGGGGGCTTATCGAAAAGAAACACTAACAAAAACAAAAAAAAATGGAAAATGCGCAGGTCTGGATAGACAAAGCAATCGATTTTACCGTAGAATATGGTCCAAAAGTGCTTGGGGCCATTCTGATATTCATCATCGGCTCATGGATTATTAGGAAAATTATGGGCTTTATACGCAAGGGAATGGCCAAAAGCAAGTATGATGAATCATTGCAACGCTTTTTATTGAACTTGATTTCATGGGCCCTAAAGGTCGTGTTGATATTGGTGGTGATAGGCCAATTGGGTGTCAATGTGACCACCTTTGCCGCAGTTATTGCCGCTGCAGGTCTCGCGGTGGGTCTTGCCCTTCAGGGATCGTTGTCAAATTTCGCTGGGGGAGTGCTCATTATGATTTTTAAACCCTATCGAATCGGAGACCTTATAGAAGCGCAAGGCGTGTTGGGGGTCGTAAAAGAGATCGAAATTTTCACGACAAAGCTTACCACTCCCGAAAACAAGTTGGCCATTGTTCCCAATGGGGCCATGGCCAACGGTAACATTATCAATTATACGGCCGAAGGAAAGATTCGTGTCGACACGGTAATTGGTGTGGGTTATGACGAGGATATCAAAAAAACCAAAGAAGTATTGATGGAGGTGCTCACCTCGAACCCACAAGTATTGAATGACCCGGCCCCTTCGGTAAACGTAATGGAATTGGCCGATAGCTCTGTAAATTTTGCGGTACGCCCTTTCTGCAAACCAGAAGATTATTGGGATGTCTATTTCGCTACTTATGAAGGGTGCAAATTGGCACTTGACAAGGCCGGTATCGAAATACCCTACCCACACGAAGTGCAGATCAACAAATAAAATAACTACGATCTGTCACATTGACCCCGGCCCGGTCGTTTTGATCGTTGCCGACTACGTTAAAACCGATAGAACATCAGACCCCAGTATAATTTGCTGGGGTTATTTTTTTGAGCTCTTCCTTTATCTCTTGGGCAACGTCAAGCGTCTCAATGAAGTCGGCAATAGACTTTTCGGTAATTTTCTCATGGGTACGGGTCAATCCCTTTAGAGCCTCATAGGGGTTCGAATACCCCTCACGTCGCAAAATGGTTTGAATGGCCTCGGCCACTACCGCCCAATTATTCTCAAGGTCTTGCTCAAACTTTTTCTGGTTCAAGACCAATTTGTCCAAGCCTTTCAATGTAGCTTGAAAGGCGACCAAGGTATGGGCAAAGGGCACACCTACATTACGCAATACCGTACTGTCGGTCAGGTCACGTTGTAACCTTGAAATGGGCAGTTTGGCCGAAAGATGTTCGAACAGGGCATTGGCAATGCCCAGATTTCCTTCAGAATTTTCAAAATCAATGGGATTCACCTTGTGCGGCATTGCAGATGAACCGATTTCGCCCTTTTTGATTTTCTGTTTAAAATAATCCATCGAAATGTATGTCCAAATATCCCGGTTAAGGTCGATGATAATGGTATTGATACGCTTCAGGCAGTCGAACAATGCCGCCATATGGTCGTAATGCTC
>JANQOD010000229.1 GCA_028289745.1 Allomuricauda sp.
TTTTAGTTAAAAAATTAAGGATAGCTTTGTTCAACTGTTTGCTATAACTCGTTTTGTTGCTCAAAAATTGTTCCGAATTGAATAAATCTTTGCTGGATCTACTTTCTACACAACTTGAAGGCACTTTGCACACCGATGAATTGACCAAGGCACTATATGCCACAGATGCCTCGGTTTATCGCAAACTTCCCGCGGCCGTGGTCTATCCCAAATCTGAAAAGGACCTACAGGTCTTGGTACGTTTTGCCAAAAAAAATAAAATGGGATTGGTGCCCCGTGCAGCGGGTACTTCATTAGCGGGGCAATGTGTGGGCGATGGTATGATCGTTGATACTTCCAAACATTTCACAAAAATTCTTCATCTCGATCAAGAGAAGAAACAGGTCAGGGTTCAGCCAGGGGTGATCCGTGATGAGCTCAATCAATATTTAAAGCCCTTTGGACTGTTTTTTGGTCCGAATACCTCAACCTCGAACCGTTGTATGATAGGGGGCATGGTGGGCAACAATTCTTCTGGTACCACCTCCATACAATATGGGGTTACCAGAGATAAAGTGATGTCGTTAAAAACGGTGCTCTCCGATGGGAGCATTGCCGCTTTTGGGTCTGTTGAAAAAGAAGAATATCAAAAAAAGGCCAGGGAAAATAGTTTCGAGGGAAAGCTGTATGCTGCCGTTGCGAACGAACTGTCCGATCCGGACATCCAAAAAGAAATAGTCAAAGAATTTCCCAAACCAGGGATACACCGTAGAAATACGGGCTATGCAGTTGATGAACTGCTCAAGAACGACCTTTTTGGTGATGTCGATCAAGCATTCAACTTCTGCAAATTGCTATGCGGTAGTGAGGGCACCTTGGCCTTTACCACTGAAATCACCTTACAATTAGATGACCTACCCCCGCCACTTTCTGCAATGGTGGCCACCCATTATGAGACACTAGAAGATTGTCTTGGCGATGTAGCGCCGGTAATGGCCCACAATCTGTTCACCTGTGAGATGATGGACAAGGTGATTCTCGACTGCACCAAGAACAATCGTCAACAATTGGCAAACCGCTTTTTTGTAGCGCGGGACCCTGCCGCTATTCTGATGCTCGAACTCAGGGCGCATTCGGAGGAGGAGTTGCAAGAACAACTCGACGCATTGCTGCAGACCATCAAAAAAACGGGGCTGAGCTATGCGGGTCCCATATTGCGGGGCAATGACATAAACAAGGCGCTTGAACTCAGAAAAGCCGGCCTTGGGCTGTTGGGCAATATGGTGGGTGACCGTAAGGCAGTGGCCTGTATAGAAGATACAGCGGTGGCCTTGGAAGATTTGAAAGATTTCATACTCGAGTTTACCGAGATCATGAAGGGCTATGGCCAAGAAGCGGTGTACTATGCCCATGCCGGGGCAGGGGAACTACATTTAAGGCCTATTCTAAACCTTAAAAAAAGTGGTGATGTCGCGCTCTTTCGCGAGATTACTACCGATGTGGCGCAGCTGACCAAAAAATACGGGGGAAGCTTTAGTGGTGAACATGGCGATGGCATTGTACGTGCAGAGTTCATCCCCATGATGATCGGGCAAAAGAACTATGAACTGCTAAGGCGTATCAAAAGCCATTTTGATCCCGAAGGCATTTTCAATCCGGGAAAAATTGTGGAAGCCTACCCAATGGATGCTTCATTGCGCTACGAAATCAATCGGGAAGAGCCTGAAATAAAAACCTTTATGGACTTTTCAGACAGCCAAGGAATTTTGCGCGCCGCCGAAAAATGCAACGGTAGTGGCGACTGCCGCAAGACGCACCATATGTCGGGTGCCATGTGCCCCAGCTACCATGCCACCAAAAATGAGAAGGATACCACGCGTGGCAGGGCAAATGCGTTACGGGAGTTTTTGACCAATACAGAAAAAAGCAATCGCTTTGACCATAGCGAATTGAAAGAGGTCTTTGACCTCTGCCTCAGTTGCAAGGCCTGTTCAAGTGAATGCCCCAGCAATGTAGATGTGGCGGCCCTCAAGGCCGAATTCCAGTATCAATATCAAGAGGCCAACGGGTATTCGTTACGGAGCAAGTTATTCGCGCACAATACCAAAATGAATCGTTTGGCCAGCAAAGTAAATGGACTCGCCAATTGGGTGTACGGTTCTCGGTTGTTGTCAAATGCCTTGAAGAAATCGGTTGGGGTAGCGATAGAAAGAAGTTTTCCTAAAGTCTATAGTGAAAATTTCGATAAGAGCTTGCAATATTTTAAAAATCAATATGATGCGAATTCTTCAAAAGTCATTCTTTACATTGATGAGTTTACCCGCTACCTCGATGTGGAAGTGGGCAAGCATGCCATTGAACTTTTGACCCGTCTGGGGTACGATGTCGAGCTGTTGTATGCTGAAAGCGGAAGGACCTACCTTTCAAAGGGTTTCTTAAGACAGGCCCAACAATTGGCCAAAGAAAACCTTTCAAAAATCAGACCGGTGCTTGAATCGGGCACCCCTATTGTCGGATTGGAGCCTTCGGCTATTTTGACCTTTCGCGATGAGTATAAAAGACTGGTCGATGATCAAGGGCAGGCTGAACGCTTAGGGGCACAGTCATTTTTGATCGAAGAATTTCTGGCCGGTGAGGTGGCCAATGGCACCATCACTGCCGAGCACTTCACCGATGCCCAAAAAAAGGTGAAAATCCACAATCACTGCCATCAAAAAGCACTTTCAAACCAAAAGGTGACTTTTGATATCCTCAATCTTCCCAAAAACTACGAGGTTTCCATAATCAGTTCTGGCTGCTGTGGTATGGCGGGCTCTTTTGGCTACGAGAAAGAACATTATAGCACGAGTATGGCAATCGGTGAGCTGAAGCTTTTTCCATCCGTAAGAAAAAGTGGCTCAGATACCCTCATAGCGGCCAATGGCACCAGTTGTCGTCATCAGATAATGGACGGTACAGGAAGAACGGCACTACATCCCGTCACCATCTTGCGGGAAGCCTTGGTCGTCTGAAATGTCATCATCTGCCCCAGCAATGGGTTCTTTTTCCTTTTTGTTTTCTGCCTGAGCAGAAGTGATCGAGGCGATGAGTTGATTGATGTCCATCTCCTTGACATCATCATCCACAAAGAATGGCGAGAGCTTATCTTGGTTGTAGTAATAGACTTTCCATCTTTTGAATGAATATTCCAAGGCCGTCAAGTTTTCGACCCAGTCACCTGAATTGAGATAGGTGCAGCGACCTATTTTATTTTCATACCGCTCTTTTTTGGGTTGGTGGATGTGTCCGCATACAACATAATCATAGCCATTCTCAATGGCGAGGTCGCCTGCTGTTTTTTCAAAATTATTGATGTACTTGACAGCACCCTTGACGCTGTTCTTTATGCGCTTTGAGAGAGAATATTTTTCTTTTCCCATACCCTCTAAAACCCAGTTTACCGAACGGTTCAGAAGAATGAGCATATTATATCCGTATCCACCCAGTTTGGCCAACCATTTGGCATTTTGTATTGAGATGTCAAAAACATCACCGTGAAATATCCATGCTTTTTTTCCATCAAGGTTCAAGACCAATTTGTTGGTAATGGTCACATTGCCCATAGTGGTATCGGCAAACTTACGGAGCATCTCATCATGGTTGCCAGTGATATAAATGACCTCGGTGCCCTTGGCGGCCATACCGATCAGTTTTTTTAAGACTTTAAGGTGTGAGGCAGGAAAATATCGCTTGCTGAACTGCCATATATCGATGATATCGCCGTTCAATATCAACTTTTTGGGATCAATGCTGTTAAGGTAAGCAATCAGTTCATCTGCATGACAACCGTAGGTGCCCAAATGAACGTCAGAAATTACGGCCAATTCCAGTTTTCTTTTTTTCAATACAAAGATAGTTTGACTGCAAAGTAACGATGCGGCCATGAACTGGGAATCAAATTCATATCAAGTATCTATCAGAAAAGTGTTAAACTATTGTGATGTGGGTGCTATGTATGTTAGGTAAATATTAAGGAAGTTCAAGTTTTTGTATAAGACTTTTAAAAAGTACCTTTGGTTTTCTTATTTAAATTTCAATGGCAGGAAACACCTTTGGCAATCTTTTCAAATTGACCACCTTCGGCGAATCGCACGGCAAGGCAATTGGAGGTATTATTGATGGGTGCCCTGCGGGATTGGAATTGGATCTAGATGCGATTCAAAACGATTTGAATCGGCGTCGACCCGGGCAATCAGCGATTGTGACCCAACGAAAAGAGCCTGATACCGTTGAATTCTACTCCGGAATCTTTGAAGGGAAGACCACGGGTACCCCGATTGGGTTTGCCATTCACAATACGAACCAGAAATCAAAAGACTATTCCCATATCAAGGATTCATACCGCCCGTCACATGCCGATTACGTTTATGATCAGAAATATGGGTTGCGCGATTATCGAGGCGGTGGCCGAAGCTCGGCCCGCGAAACGGCAAGTAGGGTAGTGGCCGGTGCCATAGCCAAACAATTGTTGAAAGAAGTACGGGTAACCGCCTTTGTATCACAAGTAGGGGAAATGAAACTCAACAAGACCTATCAAGAACTCGATTTCTCAAAAATTGAAGAGAACCCCGTACGCTGTCCAGACCCGGAAACGGCATCGAAAATGGAGGCATACATCAAGGTAATAAAAAAACAGGGCGACACCATTGGTGGGGTCATTGCCTGTGTGGCCCAAAATGTACCGATCGGTCTGGGTGAACCTGTTTTCGACAAGTTGCATGCCGATCTGGGCAAGGCCATGCTCTCGATCAATGCCGTCAAAGGCTTCGAATATGGCAGCGGATTTGCAGGCGTGACCATGAAGGGTAGCGAACATAACGACCAGTACAACGAAGATGGTACTACCAAAACCAACCGCAGCGGTGGTATTCAGGGTGGTATCAGCAACGGAATGGACATCTATTTCAATGTGGCCTTTAAGCCTGTGGCCACCATACTGCAAGGTTACGATACCATCAACAAAAAGGGTGAAAAAGTAACGGCCCAGGGAAAAGGTCGCCATGATCCCTGCGTAGTGCCGAGGGCCGTGCCCATCGTAGAGGCCATGACCGCTTTGGTACTGGCCGATCACTTGCTGTTGGCGCGGACCAATAAATTGTGATGCTATTTCAAAGTGAAGGGGCGCATTGCCTGTTGAATATTTAAAATCACATGTTCTTCTTTTAACTTCTCACTTCGTATTTCGTACTTAACACTTCGCATTTCGCACTTCTTACTTCGTATTTCGTACTTCTTACTTCGTATTTCGTACTTAACACTTCGCATTTCGCACTTCTTACTTCGTATTTCATACTTAACACTTCCCACTTCGCATTTCGCACTTCTCACTTCGTATTTCGTACTTAACACTTCCCACTTCGCATTTCGTACTTCTTACTTTAAATGGTATCTTACCCGTCAAAATATAGACTATGCGAAAACTGCAATTGCACTGGAAAATTCTTATCGGAATGTTGCTCGGTATTCTCTTCGGATTTGTGATGACCTATCCGGATTGGGGCCGTGACTTTGTTGCAGATTGGATCAATCCCTTTGGGACCATATTTGTGAAGCTGTTGAAACTAATTGCCATTCCGTTGATCTTGGCATCGCTCATAAAGGGCATTTCCGATTTAAAGGATATTTCAAAATTCAGGAACATTGGGGTGCGAACCATTGTCATCTATATCTGTACGACAGTGGTCGCCATTACGGTTGGTCTATTGTTGGTCAACACCTTGGTCCCCGGCAAGGGCATCTCGCAAGACACCATTGATAAGCTCACCGCTACTTATGCTACTGATGCAGGTGTCACCTCAAAGCTTGAGGAAGCCTCCCGGCAAAAAGAAAGTGGTCCTTTGCAGTTTTTGGTCGATATGGTACCCGACAATGCCTTGAACGCCATGTCAGAAAACAGTTTGATGCTTCAAGTCATATTCTTTGCCATTTTCTTGGGCATCTCGATGCTGTTGATAGGCGAAAAAGATGCCAAACCCCTAAAGAATTTCTTCGATTCCCTGAACGAGGTGGTGCTAAAAATGGTCGATCTTATCATGCTCACGGCGCCTTATGCGGTTTTCGCGCTGCTGGCAGGCGTGGTCGTCTCTTCAAGTGACCCCGAGCTATTGCTGGCCCTGTTGAAATACTCGGGCGTGGTTGTCTTGGGACTTCTCTTGATGATCGTTTTTTACAGCATTGTCGTTTCGACCTTTACGGGCTATAATCCCTTTTCCTTTTTGAGCAAGATAAGTCCGGCCCAATTGTTGGCCTTTTCGACCAGTTCGAGTGCGGCAACCCTGCCCGTTACCATGGAAAGGGTAGAAGAGCATATCGGTGTTGACAAAGAAGTCTCCAGTTTTGTGCTTCCAGTGGGCGCCACCATCAATATGGACGGTACCAGTCTCTATCAAGGGGTAGCTGCGGTTTTCATCGCACAGGCACTAGGTTTTCCGTTGGATTTTTCAGGGCAGTTGACCATTGTGTTGACCGCTTTGCTGGCTTCCATCGGATCTGCGGCCGTACCCGGGGCCGGTATGGTGATGTTGGTCATCGTATTGGAGTCGATAGGGTTCCCGCCCGATAAGCTTGCCATTGGTCTGGCCCTGATTTTTGCCGTTGATCGACCTTTAGATATGTGCCGTACCGTTGTCAACGTAACAGGTGATGCCACCGTATCGATGATGGTGGCCAAATCTGTGGGCAAATTGGGCGAGCCAAAAGTGAAAGAATGGGATGACCATTACGATGAGGTGAAGTAGGCGTGTATGGGTTTGAAAGTTTAGAGCTCTTGGTCATCGCCACCAACATAAATCAAGATCGAGTAAAATCTTTTTTATGCCTCGTTGTAATTTAAAGTATTTGCCGTAACTTTTTAAGGCGCAAAAACAATAGGCGTATAAACATCTAAATTCCAAACCCAAAATGAATATTTGCTTTTTAATGTACCCATGGGAAGAAATCGATGCTGAGAACGATACCAGTCTGGCATTGATTCACGAGTGTGTAAAACGAAAGCACGGAGTCGCCATTTGCACTCCCGCAAATTTGACCATTAGAAACAGCGTGACCTCTGCGTTCTGTACGGTAGTCAATAAAATGGAAAAGGTGCCCAGCAGCCTAAAATCTTTCTATAAACAGGCATCCATACGGGAAGAAATGCTGCCCTTGGCCGGATTCGATGTCATTTTCATGAGGGCCAATCCACCGTTGGATCCCTTGATGTTGAATTTTTTGGATTCAGTGAAAGATGATGTGTTCATCGTGAACTCCCTTCAAGGACTACGGGAGGCCAATAACAAGCTCTATACAGCTGCTTTTGGCGATAGTCACAGCAATATTATTCCGGTGACCCATGTTTCGAAAAACAAGCGGTATTTGGTGCAACAAATCAAAGAATCATCTGCTGACAAGATGATTTTGAAGCCGTTGAACGGTTTTGGCGGCTCAGGGGTCATTCTTATCGAAAAATCGGCGATGAGCAATATAAAATCCTTATTGGATTTTTATGTAACCAATTCAGATGGAACCTCTAACTATGTCATACTTCAAGAATACATTGAAGGTGCTGACCAAGGTGATGTGCGCATACTTTTGCTAAACGGCGAACCCATCGGTGCCATGAGACGTGTGCCCGGTAGTGATGACCATCGTTCAAATGTCTCTGCCGGCGGTTCGGTGGCCAAACATTCACTGACAAAACAAGAAAAGGCCCTTTGCAAACAAATTGGTCCCAAATTGGTAAAGGACGGACTCTATTTTGTGGGCATCGATGTCATTGGGGGTAAATTGGTGGAAGTGAACGTGATGTCGCCCGGTGGCGTTACCTATATGAACAAGGTCTATAAAACAAAGATCCAGTGCCAGGTCATAGACTTTATCGAGAGCAAGGTGTTGGATAAGCTTCAAGCATTCGACAGACGTTCACGCTTGCGAAAAGAGGTACAAGATGCGTAGGCTTTCCGTAACGGAAATCGTTTCTAACATCAACAACGAAGTGGTTTTCGAGGCCGTTTCTGAAGACTATTCCTTTACCTTAAAAATCGATGAATATGTTCCCTATATCTGTGGGGCCGTGCACGACGGGCACCAATTCAGAAAATCACTTTGGGAAAACTGCCTGCACACCGAATACGAACGTTGGTACGAAGAAGACCCTTGCACCAAACAGATGGTACGAACGCATCCAATCGTCATCGCCGGTTGTGACAGCCGTTTTGAATATGATTTGAATCGTGCGCCCGAAACCGCAATTTTTGATACCGCTTGGGGAAAACAACTGTGGAGAAAACCGCTTCCAGAAAAAGAAAGGCAACACAGTCTTCAAAAGCATGATAATTTTTATAAGGTCACCCATGCCTTAATGGCCAAATTGGAAGCCCTGCACCCAAAAGTATTGGTCTTTGATATGCACAGTTACAATTGGAGACGATGGGATAGGGAAGTACCCACCTGGAATTTAGGTACCAGCAACATCGACAACGAACGGTTTGGCCACATGGTCGATAGTTGGCGCGAAAAATTGGGTGCCATGGCATTGCCCAACAACATCAGACCGACCACGGGCATCAACGATACTTTTCAGGGCAACGGCCACTTTCTCAAATACATCACCAAAACTTTCGTCAACACCTTGGTATTTGCCACTGAGATCAGCAAGGTATACTGCGATGAGCGCTCTGGTAAGATTTATCCCGAAGTGGTACGATCTGTCGAGAACCAATTGAGAGATTTGATACCTTTGCAGGCTAAAGAATTCATGAACACCCCATGATAGAAGAAAAAGAGCGACAAGAATTGCAACAACAATTTACAGACCTTTTCGAAATCGATGCCGATATTGATCGGTTGATCAAGCGTATCGAACTGCTGAATTATGTGAATCCGCAGAATATTGAAAAAGAAAAGCACCGGTTCTTTGCCTCTAAATATAACATTGAGCCTGAATTCAAGTATCCCAAGGTCAAATTCAATCCCTTTAAGCTACAACGGCTTTTCTTTGGTCAGCGATTGGAACGGATCCAAGATGACACCATCAGAAGAATGTACACCGATGTCATCAACTACTATTCAAACATGATCCAATGCATTGAGACCATCGGCAAGGGAAAACACTTCTATTACAATTCGCTGAGCGTGTACGGTACCCCTACGGAGAAAGATGTGCAGAATGCCCAATTTATCTTGCACTATGAAGACGAACCCCCTTCAATGGAAATGGAAAAAATATTCACTCCCTTGGAAGCTAGGGAGTACTTCATGGAGTTTTCAAAACAGTATGATTTTCCCTTAGAGGTGCGCTTTTCCACACATATCGCTGCCGATGCCATGGTCAGCAATAGTACGAAGACCCTGATCATCAAAAAGAACACGAAATTCAGCAAGAACCAATTGTTGACCTTGGCCAATCATGAGATCGGCGTGCATTTGGTGACCACTTACAATGGTTTGGAACAGCCCTTGAAAATATTTTCAAACGGAATGCCCAAAAATGTCGAAACGCAAGAAGGACTTGCCGTTTTAAGTGAATACATGGGCGGGGCACTTACCCTCAAACGCCTAAAAGAATTGGCGTATAGGGTAATGGCATCAGATAGTTTGATAAAGGGCTATAGCTTTGCAGACACCTTTGACCTGATCCACAATAAGTACAAATTGGATCGCGAAGAAGCTTTTTCCATAACATTGCGGGCGCATAGGGGTGGAGGCTTTACCAAAGACAGGCTATATCTCAGCGGACTTCGAAAAATCTATAAGCGGTACAAACGGGAAGAAAATATGGAGGTCTTGTTCATGGGAAAGGTCTCATTAGAGGATATTGAGAACATCAATTACCTAAAACAATTGGGACTGGTGCAAAAAATCACCCATAAAAGCCGCTCTTTCGATCAGAAGAACAATACCAATGGTACATTAGACTTCATTCTGAACAACCTCAAATAGCATTTTCGTTCAAACCAAAAAACGGTCTTTTCCTATTATAGCCCCAACTTTTGAACCAGCTCTTTAGAAAGGGCATCCTTGTGCACCGTTATGCTGATCGATTTCAAACGCAGGTAACTTTCGCTGAAGTAAACGTGACCCTCATAAGTGGTATGGCTTTTGCCGGTGCCCCAGCTGTTCTTTACCTTGTAATAGGTTTTTCCGTTTTGGTCTTTTAAAGTGCCCGTAATATGCATCAAATGATCGTCGGTTGTGGCATAGCTTTCGAATTCTTGTTGCCGATACGTTTGGTCAATGGCCTTTTCAAGAACAGGCTCTGATAGAGACTTTTTGGTGTCCTCTTTGAATTTTGGCACCACCGCGACGCCGTGTTTGCTTGAAAAGGTCTTTTCACTCACATCGCAGTCAAGTTCAACCGTAAAACCTTTGTTCAAGGCGCCATCGATCAACGCGACAAGTTCATTCAATGGAATGTTGTAAAAACTACCGTTGCTCCAGTTGTCGGGTATGTTCAAGATAAAGTTTGAATAAAAGGGCTGATGTGCAAAAGAGGTCAAATTCACATAATCATCTGGGTCGATCTGGGTCATCTTTAAAAATGATTGCGGGGTGTACGATTCACCATTGTAAGTAAACTCGGGCACATCTTCGCCCAGGTAGACATCAAGGATCTTCCCGGTCACTTGTCTCCATTTCTGGCTCAAACGCCCAGAGGGGTTATCGACATAGGTTTCGGCCACCGATCTGAGCACCGCTATCAACTCGCTATGGTCATGTCGATCGGTACCAACATCGACCAGGCCCGTATAGGCCTCGGTAGGTACCAACCCATGCAGTCTAACGGCATTCAGCACATCATGGGCAAGACCACCTTCACTCAATTGCGCCTTGCCTTGCCGCATGATATAGTTTTCCATTTTAGCGGGATAGGTTTTTTTGACGGTGTACAGTTCTGACAAATCGATATCCTTGCCCGTGAGACGAATGATCTCCGATTCCAAAAAAGAAGTACTGCTGAAACTCCAGCAGGTACCTGTTCTGCCTTGACTGATCACAGGTGAAGCTTGCAGGTCAATCACCGTTGTAAATTCATAACCCTGGGCATTGCTGCCCAAGACACCCAGTAAAAAGAAGAAAAAAATGCGTTTCATTACCTAAATTTTGCTTGGTAAATTAAGCATTTTCATGTTCATTATTGACAAAAACCAAAATGATTTAAGAGCTTTTGTGATGAATGGCCAACCACCTTTAGGGTCAGCCCAAAAACTTGGCCTGTAACTCAGGGGTGGGCACCATGCATTGGTCTTTTTTGCCAAACCAGCGGTAACGGTTCCGGGCCACAAAGTCATAGATGACGTTTCTAAAGGAAGAAGGAATCCATTTAAAGATTTGAAATGACCTCCAAACACCGCCAAAGTTCTTGGTGATCTCTAAAGCGGCGTCTGACTTGATGTAGTAGGCCATACCGGGTTCAATGAGTATGAACGAATCTACTTTTGAAGTGTCTATTCCCCGTTCTTTGATCAACTGTGCCCCCAGATCACTTTGCAGGGCCGCATATCGAAAAACATCCTTTTTGTCCCTTCTGATGATAAATTGAATGGCGCCGTTGCAAAGGTTGCAAACGCCGTCAAATAGGATTATTTTTTTTTCCTCTTCCACAGTACAAAGATACGAACCCCAGCGGTGAAAGCCTAGTTCATGAGACCTTCGGTTGCGTTATCGGTCTTGTGCATGTATCGGTTTCGAACACGGTCATATATTTGGTGTTGGTTTTTCTTTTTTGAGCATCAGCACTAAATCATCATAGTCTGGATGCTCTTGCAGGCCGTAATGGGCAAAACCTGCTTTCTCGGCAACCCTGATCGAGGCCTTATTGGCTCTTGTGATCGGTGCTACGACCACATCAAAGTCTTCGCTTGAAAACACATGGTCGGTAAGTTTTACCAATATCTCAGTGGCAAGTCCTTTTCCCCAATACTCGGGCAGCAAGGCGTAGAAAACCTCAATTTCATTATTGATCAATATAGTGTAACCGGCTGCCCCTATAAGGTGGTCATCTTTTTTGTGTGCGATGGCGTAAGATAATAGGGGCGTTTCCGATTCATACAAGGCGATAGTGTTTTCAAATAGGCCTGAAATGCCTTTTTCGGTCAACATTTCTTCAGGAAAAGCCATGTGCTGGGTTACCGCCCTGTTGCAAAGCAGCTCGACGAGCTTATCTTTATCTTTGGGTTGAAATCTTCGAATTCTGGTTCTAGACGTATTCAAAAAATCAAATGGTTTCATTTTTTTTTTGATTGCAAATGAGAATTCAAGATGTTGTCGATCGCTTAGGTCATGTATCCAACCACTCGGTGCGCTGTTATTTTTTTGCTTCGACCAACTCCAACTGGTCCACACTCACATTGGTGGTGAACAGGCCGTAGTTGACCACGGCTTTTCCTTTTTCAAGAACGTCGATACTGCCCACCGCTTTGCCATCGTGCAATCGCACACGGTCGCCAATTTTAAAGACGGGTTTGGGCCTGTTCTTTTCTTTTTCCGCAGCTTTCTTTTTGGCCACTTTTTTCTGCTCCCTGACCTTGACGATTTTCTGTTGCAATTCTTGTGAGAGCTGTTTTTTTTCGACCCTTTTTGTCTTGGCCTCTTTGGCGCTGGTTTTCTTCCGTTTGCTATTTTCGGTTTCGACGATGCGCAGCAGTTCAGAGATCAACGGCCGTTTCTTGTTGTCTAAAAAATAGCGCTCCGCAGCATCGTTCACTTTGTTGCCCAAATAAATCATTCGCTGGTTGTGGTCGTACAGTTCTTGATAGTTTTCGAGCTTCGATTTGATCTTGGCGTTTAGTTTTTCCAATCGCTGGGCCTCTTCACGGGCCTTACTTTCTTCTTCTTGAAGTCGTGAGCCCGTTCGCTCCATTTGGTTGCGTTGTTTCTGCAATTTCGATATCGTGGCGTCGAACCGCACCTTGCCACGGTCTATCTTTTTCTTCGCCTTATTGATAAGGTTATAGGGAATACCGTTCTTTTGGGCCACCTCAAAGGTGAACGAGCTGCCGGCCTCGCCCATGACCAATTTGAAAATGGGCTCTAAGGTATGGTTGTCGAACTGCATGTTGGCATTGGTCATATGGGGCAGCTCATTGGCCAACAGTTTTAAATTGGCATAATGGGTGGTAATGGCCCCATATGAACCCCGCTCATAGAATACTTCCAGAAAAGCCTCGGCCAGGGCACCCCCCAATTCGGGATCTGAGCCGGTACCGAACTCATCGATCAAGAATAAGGTCTTGTCATCGCATTTCTTCAAAAACCGCTGCATGTTCTTCAGTCGATAACTATAGGTGCTCAAATGGTTTTCGATGCTTTGGTTATCACCGATATCGGTCAATATCTTATCAAAAAAACAGACTGAACTTCTTTCATGAACAGGTATTAGAAGTCCTGATTGAAGCATTACTTGAAGTAAGCCTACGGTCTTAAGGGTGATGCTTTTTCCTCCAGCGTTGGGTCCCGAAATCACTATGATACGGTTCTCTGCATGCAATTCAATGGTCTGTGGCCATGTTTTTGCTTTCTTTCTTTTGTTCGTCAAATAGAGCAGGGGATGGTAGGCATTGCGCAGATATAAGGCTTTTTCTTTGTTGATTTTAGGAAGGGTGGCATTCATCTCAGCGGCATATTTTGCCTTGGCCGCCGTGATATCGATATGGGTCAGGTAACCTTGATATTCGACAAGCAATCCCGTAAACGGCCTGATATGGTCTGTCAAAGTCTTGAGAATACGCTGAATCTCTTCCTTTTCATCATATTCGAGATTGTTCAGCGCACGGGTATGGCCCAAGGTGGCTTCGGGAATGATGTACACGATGCTTCCCGTTTTCGAATGGCCCATCACGGTGCCCTTCACCTTTTTGCGGTGCATGGCCTTGATCGCCAACACCCGTCGGTTCTCAACGACAGA
>JANQOD010000249.1 GCA_028289745.1 Allomuricauda sp.
ACCAAGATACCGGCACGATCTGGATCGGCATTGACCTTGTACCAGAACGAAGCACTGAATTCGGCAGAAGTGAGGCCGTCTGAAGGATAGGTCAGATAAGAATCGGTTGCGCCCGCGAAGGCTTGCGAACCAACATAGCTGTCATCGGTAAACCCTGGTGCGCCCACTTCAGAAGCTGCCTTACTACCCAACAAGTCGATATAATCACCATCGAACGGCATATATAAAGATTCGCCATCATACTGTGGTATATATGGGTTCACTGCATTGATCATGATCTGTATATCAGTGGAGGTAAGCGCCTTGTCAAAAATGCGCAATTCGTCTAGATCACTATAA
Organism: Allomuricauda sp.; assembly: GCA_028289745.1. Taxonomy (GTDB): domain Bacteria; phylum Bacteroidota; class Bacteroidia; order Flavobacteriales; family Flavobacteriaceae; genus Flagellimonas_A. The sequence goes on from JANQOD010000249.1 coordinate 340, forward strand.
TCAGAGAGATGGTTCCAATAGCTGAAGGTAGGGCCTCCCGAGCCAATGACCAATTCTTCAACACCTGTCCAGTCGATGGGTGCGGCCATATCGGCCGATAGCATTTCCATTCCGTTGAAATAAATGGTGCTCTTGGTCTGTGAGATAGCGATTGCGATATGTACCCATTCTCCGGCGGCTGCATCAAGTACACCTCCATCGTTCCAGCTTTCTCCTGTACCAGTGCCCACATTCAATTTAATTCGTTGCTCATCGGCATTGCCCTCCCTAAAGAGCCTGAAGCCTTGAAAACGGTCTTCTTCATCATCACCGACGACCAAAATGCCTGCACGATCGGGGTCTGGGTTTACCTTGTACCAAAATGTGGCACTGAATTCAGCACTTTTCAATCCGTCCATAGGAAAGGTAAGGTATGAATCGGTAGTGCCCCTATAGGCATCTGGGCTGGTAAAACCACTGCCTGAAAAGCTAGGCGAGCCTACTTCGCCAGCTGTTTGAAAACTGATCAGATCCATATAGTTGCCATCAAAGGCCATATAGAATTTTTCTCCATCAAACATGGGTTCGTATGGAGGCGCCTTCCCAAAGTTCACTTCTTCTATAGTCGTCTTCCCTTCTAGGTCGGTAGCGGTCACGGTCAACGTATGGTCGCCATCCGTTAGGCCATCATAGGTGAATTCTTCCTTTACGATCCTATAATCTTTAAATGAATTGAAATAGGCGATTTGGTCGCCATCTAATTGCACCTTGATGTCTTTGACCTCGATATCATCGGTCACCTGAATGTCGATATCAATCGATGTTACCGCTTCGAAGACTTGTATCTCAACTCCCTCAGTGGGATAATTGACGGTTATCTGCGGTGCCGTAGCGTCTGCCGCGGCAGCCACCTCTGTAATGGAATCTATTCCTTGGTCGCACGAGTACACCAAAAAAATGGTAGCGAGCAATGTTATGATTTGTCTTATATTTTTCATCGGTCGTTCTTTTTACATTTTCGGTTTATTGGTCTAGCTCTTGCAAAATCGGAAATTGATCCACTTGTGCTTGAGGATAAGGCAAGAAAGCTTTACCAGCCGTAAAGGTTCTGCCGTCATAGCTCAATTCATCGTTACGGCCCAAACGAACCATATCAAAGTATCTTTTGCCCCACTCCATACTGAGTTCTGCAAATTTTTCGTCTAAAACATTATCGAGTGATACCCCAGATAATGGATCAAGGCCTGCTCTTTCGCGTACCATGTTCACCGCCTGGTCTGCCGTCATGCCCGAACCTGAGGCACCCTGTGTCAATGCCTCGGCATATGTCAAAAGAATTTCGGCATATCGAATAATATTGAAGTTCTTATTGCTGCCATACGATGTTCTGCCCGGGATCAACTGGTTCGATGGCAAATAATGCTTTCCACTGGCAAATAGGGCCCGTGCATAATCATTGATGACGTCACCATCTCTTGTGGTGTTGGAAACAAAGCCGGGCAAAGTGGCATAGTTTGGATCGGCCTGTATTTCGGCAATGCCACGGTCGGTAAAGAGTACACTGGTCTCTAACCGTACTGTTTCGCCCCTGTCTAACATGAACTTGATGAACTTCATACTGGGTTCGAAAAAGCCCCATCCACTACCGGCACCTTCAACAGCGGGGCCCCAGTTTTGTGGACCATATGGGGCATAAAGGTGTCCTTCACGATCACCTTCACCTTGGCCGAAGTCTGAATATTGCATTTCCAATATACTTTCGTCACTTAATTTGCCCGGCGTTTTGAACAGTTCATAGAAATCAGGGAAAAGACTGAACTCACCTGAATTGATGATCTCGGCGCATGCATCGGCCACAGCTTGGTAATTTTCAAGTTCTTGGTTGGCCAAGGCTTTGACGGCATGAGCGGCATAAATGGTCATTCCGCCAGGAAGATCCAATCTTTGGTTGGGGCGCATGACCGGAAGATGTGGAATGGCCTCGTCCATCTGATCGGAAATATGCTGCATTACCTCATCTTGGGTGGGTACAGCGTCAAGTTCAAATAATTCTGCAGTATTTGAAGAGGTAGGGATGAACACATCGCCCCAAACCTGTGAAATGTGAAAGAGCATGATGGCCCTCAACACTTTCGCTTCTGCTATATACTGATCGCCCAAGGCTTTTCCGTCATCATCGGCCAGTTCTTGATATCGGGCAATCTGTTCCATTCCGGTATGGGCAGTGATCACATCACGATATACATTTTCCCAGAGCGAGTTGTACATCCAATAGTCTTTGTTGTAGTTGAAAAGATCGGTCTCGGCAAAATCTTGTTGATCTCCAAGCCCTCCGGCATTTACATCATCACCACGAACGGCAATCAGCAAGGGTTGTTCCCAACCACGTGATTGAAAGGCTTCATAGACCCCGATGATCGAAAGCACCATATCATCTGTTTGGGTGAAGTCGGTACCACCTGCAAAGTTGTTGTTCAATTCGGGCTCATCAAGTTTATCTGAACACCCGATGATAGCTAATGGCACTGCGGCCATTACGGTCAGTAGCTTAATTTTCTTGAGCAGTTTCATAATCATTTTTTTAAATTTTAACGTTAACACCAATTGTGTACACGGCAGGTACGGGATAGGTCTGATTATCTACCCCGTTGGGCACTTCAGGGTTGAAGCCATTGTAATCAAATAAGGTCAATGGTTTTTCGGCAGTAGCGTACACCCTGATCTGGGGAAGCCCTTTTTGCTCCCCGTTTTTGTTTATAGTATACCCTAAGGTAATATTTTGTATTCTAAAAAAGTCGCCATCTTCAATGAACCAATTGTTCAACCGTTGGTTCCATCCTTTTCTGATTCCCGCAGATGATGGATAGCTGTTCGTGGTACCTTCACCATGCCAACGATTGACCGCAAAATCTCGGTCCCAGTTGGTGTCATTGGTAAAGATGACCTCCCCTCTTTTTCTGTTCAAGATAGAATTGCCCCCCTGGCCGATGGCACTGGCGGCAAAATCCCAATTTTTGTAATTGACCCCAAAATTAAAGCCAAAACTATATGAGGGCAAGAATGAACCCAGAACGGTTCGGTCATCGTCTGTGATATCACCATCACCGTTAATGTCGCGGTAAATGAAATCACCCGGTTCCAAATCATTGGCAACGGCCACGGGATCGGCTTGTATTTGGGCATCGTTTTGATACACCCCAATAACTTCACGGCCATAG
>JANQOD010000274.1 GCA_028289745.1 Allomuricauda sp.
TGCTCGCCGATCAGTCGCTTTGTCAGGCCCACTACATTGATTACCACGGTTTTTTTCATCGGCCCAGTCTCTGTTTTACCCAATTCAATTCGCGAACAATAGATGTGGGCAGTTCTTCTTTCAACTGTTCTGGAAGCACTTCCCAGGTATAGGTCTCTACCTCTAAATGGTCACAGATAGCGTCTCTTTTCAGATAATCCAAAACTTTGATGATATGGTCTTGAGTAGAATATAAGGGGGCAAATTGCTCCAAAAAAATCGGGACATGAAAATGGGCGCGAAGTTCCAAAAAATCATTTTTTGGGCCTAAAATCTCCGGCAGATCCGAATAGGTCTTCACCCCTTGGTCGGTTCTTTCGGTCACTTGGTGCAGATATACGGGCTCGTCAAATCTTGACAGAGAATGCCAGATATCTTCTTTGGCCGCTTCATCAAAAAGCAATTTCAGTGCAGCACTTATCTGGACTTTGCCAATACGTACGCCCTCTTCCCTTAATTTTTCAAAAGTGTCTCCAGGTTCTTCATAGGCCAACGAAAAGTGGCATATATCGTAACACAGGGTCAAATGACGTTTTATCAATGCTTCGGATTCTACAGCATTCAGCCCCAACCGTTTCTGGAAGTATTTTGTCCCAATAGGAAGCAGATAGTCATTGAAGAACATCAACACATCTTCAGTGTTTTCAAGCAGTCCATCAGGTTCTGGCTCAATATCAAGGTGCAGATATATATCTTTTTCTTGCTCTATTTGAAATAATTTTTGAGCAATCTCGAGCATATTCCTTGCCCCTTTTTCAAAAGCAACTTGTATGGCATCTTTTGATGAAAACCAATGTTTGTAGCTTACCGGAGAAGTAGAGATGCCCCCAGACATACCTTTTGGCAATAGCATCGCCAATTGGTCAAACAACCTACAGGTATAGTCGTACCGTTCTTCGGTCGTCCAATCAGGTGCGTGTACTTGATCTTTTACCTTTTGACGGTGAAAATTTCCATAGGGAAAACCATTCATCGTAAAAATATAGACGCCATTTTCATGCAACCATTCCTTGAACTTTTCCAAATTTCCATCCTTGGCCAGTTCAATGCTGGCTTGGTTCGATAGTCTAAGGCCCAGACCAAAATCGTTGTTTGCGGAAGACCCCCGCTTGATAACGGGGACGTATTTTTTTAGGTTTTCAAACGTTACCTTCCAGTTTTCCCCAGGATGGATATTCGTACAATACGTAAGATGATAATTACCATTAACCATCATATCGACAAGATAGCGCTTCAATGGCCGCACTTCGCAAAGCAATGGCCTTGTGCATTTTCTTCAAATCGATTTGGTGTACGTCAACTTTTTTTCCAATTCCCGATATCAGGGTAATGGTAAGTTGCCCTCCTAGATGTTCCCTGAATTCTTCAATGCCCTTCAACAATACATCGACTTCCGCCTCGCTTTTTAGGGGAATCTTAAGTTCAAAACCAATATCACCCAACACTTTCAACACCCGTGCCAATGCATTATCATCTAACAACCCGATCAAATTGGCATAGGTAACATCGAGCGCAATGCCCATAGCGACCGCTTCGCCATGGCGTAATGTATAGTCGGTCATCTGCTCGAGCTTGTGCGCGGCCCAATGACCAAAATCCAAAGGTCTTGAAGAACCACTTTCGAATGGATCACCACCCTTGGCAATATGTTGCATATGTATTTCAGCACATCGATGGATCAAGTATTGCATAGGGTCTTTTTGTCGCTGAACAAGTGCTGCAGCATTGGCTTCAATGAAATCAAAAAAAGAAGTATCCTTTATCAAAGCAACTTTTATGGCCTCGGCGATTCCCGATATCCAATCGCGTTGGTCTAACGTGGACAAAAAAGTGAAGTCATTGACTATCGCGTCCGGAATGGCAAACGTGCCCAAAAAATTCTTCTTTCCGAATTCATTGATTCCATTTTTGACCCCCACGGCAGCATCATTTTGGGCCAGTACGGTCGTAGGCACTCGAATGAGCCTAACACCTCTGTGGGCAGTTGCTGCGGCATAGCCCACCATATCGATAACGGCGCCGCCACCTATGGCCACCATGTATGAATGTCGGCAAATGCCTTTTTCATTGATAGCCCTTAGCACCTTCTTTGAATTGTCGTGTTCATTCTTGCTTTGCTCACCCCCTGGCACCAGTATTATCTCAAGACAATCCAGATGGTCAAAACACTCACAATAATTACCAATATCATGAACCAATGATGGGTGCTTTGCGGCTACCTGCCCATCCACAACAAAAAGTAATTTGGTCTTTTCGCCATCAGCACGCGTGCTTATAAGCTCTTGAAACAATGTGTTTTTAGAAGAAAAGAGATGGTCGGTAAAATACAGTCGGTAGCTATATTGCACCGAAAAAGATTGCGATATGGTCGAAACAGATTTCATAGGCTGCAAAATTAAGTAACCGCGAACGCTTTTGACAACAAAACCGACAATGGCAACAATAATAATGTCATAATTGCAATTACCGGGTCAGAATGGCCCGCCACAATAGCGGCATCGAGTATAATGATGGACAGCACACCTGCTTTTACCGCTTTTTTTATGTTATCGGCCGTATTGGCCCTGTATGCTTTCAATAATGGCAAAAAAACCATCAATGCAAACAATACAATAAACGGCAAACTGACCATATACCTTGACTCTTGAAAAAAAATAACGCAAAAAATGACCAAAACATATAAAATCCCGGCCAAAAGAATAGACCTTCGGTTATTGCCATGCACTTCACCACGACTTACAAGGGTAACCGCAGCAATAAAAATCAAGGGTATGATCAGGTACTCTAAATGAATAAGATATCCAAAAACAGATATCCCCAAGAGCAAATTCAATGCCCTGCACAATCCCATATTCAAAGGTCCCAACACTTTGCTTTTCTTTGAAAAAGCATCGTAGGCCACGATAGAAAACGCCAACGCCAAAGAAACCAAACCACTCGTCGAATGCCACAAAAAAGACAATAGTACGCCCGTAAGCAGCAGTACCAAACCAAAAGCCAGAACATTACCCGACCGCACAACACCTTTGGGTATAGGGCGCTCGGGGCGCTCTACCCTATCAATGTCCCTATCAAAAAAATCATTCAGTACCACCCCGCCGGCATATAAAAGAATGGAGGCCGATACCAGTGTAAACATCGGCATCAACACCCCTTCAATACCATATTGGTTTTCTTGGGTAACGACCCAGAAACCGCTCAATGCCAACCCAGCGATAATGTCGGCTGCAGCAGTCGGGAGATTTGCCGGTCTACATAGCTGTAAATAAGCCTTAAGCTTACGCATCAAACAATTTTCCCGTTGTCGATTCTAGGTTGCTGACCCCTTAACACACTATTGTCATTGAAGAGTTCTCTTTGGTCAATACCTATAGCATTCAACCAATGGCTCTCGTCTATCTTACCAGATTGGGAAAATACATCAAGGGCATTTTGATAGCAAGTCTTGATCACATCTTCTTTGGAGATTCCTTGCTTTAACATTAGGGATGCAGTCTTGGGTACGGCAAGTGGATCACTTACACCCCAATCTGCAGAGCTGTCAACAATGATATTATGACTACCAAAACGTCTTACCACCTCGACCATACGCTCGTTGCCCATTTTGGTTTTTGGGTAAATGGTAAAAGCCGCTATGAAGCCCCTGTCCAGTACCTCTTGAACAGTTTCTTCATTATTGTGGTCAATGACCACCTTATTTGGGTCAAGACCGTGTTCTAAACATACCTCCATACTACGAATTGTGCCCGCCTTTTTATCTCTATGGGGCGTGTGTACTTGAACCAGCATATCAAATTCTTTGGCCAGTTCCAATTGCTGTCTAAAATATTTATCCTCTGCCAGGGTTTGGTCATCATACCCGATCTCGCCCACTGCCAACACATTTTCTTTATGAAGGTAAAGGGGCAACAACTCCATCACCTGTTCTGCCAAGGGTTCATTATTGGCTTCCTTTGAATTAAGCCCGATGGTACAGTAATGCTTGATGCCGAATTGGCTTGCGCGAAAAGGCTCCCAACCGACCAAACTGCTGAAATAATCTTGAAAAGATCCCACTTGGGTGCGGGGCTGGCCCAACCAAAACGAAGGTTCGATGACAGCCACAACACCTGCCTCGGCCATTGCCTCATAATCATCGGTAGTTCTCGATGTCATGTGTATATGTGGGTCAATGAACATCAATTTGTCCTTCATATACTACTATTGTTCAATTTTCTTGTTTTTAACAAAGCTAGGCAATGACAACTAAAAAACATGGGGTGAAGCAAAAAAAAGGCGCGATGCCAATAACAGTGCCCGAACACCCTAATAGTGCCAAAATACCCTTGACTGCGGGTATTTTTCATGAATTTGGAATACGTTCATGTGCCCCATAATGTCATCCAGCAAATTTTATTAAAAGGAACTGGTTTGTATTTTTATTTTTAGGCCTTTATCTTCATCTACTAATTCAAACAATCTTGTATGAAGCCTTATTTCACTTTTCTGTTTTTTTCGGCATTTAGCTTCATCTGCACGGCCCAAAATACTATCGATTTGACCGTTCTTGATGATTTTCAGGGGCCCTTTTCAAATTGGGAGATCATTGGCGATATCTCGGTTGACCCCCACATCGATGCATTACAGTATGCCAAGTCGCAGGCAAGGCCGCTTTCAAAAAAAGAACAGCGTAGAAGACGAAAAAAGGGTGTTATCGATGTTAGCCCAATTAAAACGAAGCCTGGTACAGGAATTTTGTACAACAATTATGAGCCTGGCCAAGAAAAGCATCTGCTCACCAAATGGGAGCATGGTGACCTAAAACTTGAAATGGAAGTCATGGTTCCAAAAGGTTCTAATTCAGGAATTTACCTACAAGGCCGTTATGAGATACAAATAATGGACAGTTGGGGAGCAAGACCGCCAAAGTATGGCGATATGGGCGGACTTTACCGTAATTGGGAAAAAGAGCCTGAAAAAGTATTCATGGGCGTGGCGCCACTTACCAATGCCGCGAAAGCGCCTGGGCTATGGCAAAAACTCAACATTCATTTTCAGGCACCAGAATTTGATGCTTCAGGAAAAAAAATCAAAAATGCACGTTTGGTCAGTGTACATCTCAATGATGTGTTGATTCATAATAATATTGAGATTCCAAGACCTACTGGAGGTCCTATTTCAAAAGAAGAAACGTCTGAAGGGCCGTTGATGATTCAAGGTGATCATGGGCCAGTGGCCTTTCGCAACATCAAATACATATTGCTCTCTGATTTGGATGTCTCTTTGAACGGGCTATCGTACACCAGTTTTAAGGGTGAGTTCAAAGATTTGGAAGACATTTCGGCTGCCGAACCCGTACAAACTGGGCAAATCAAAAAAATAGATGTGAACTTGAGTGGCGAAGAAGACCAGTACGGATTGGTCTTCAATGGAGAACTTAATGTGCCGAAAGATGCAAACTATATGCTCACAATGGGCTTCACCGGCGGTTTTGACCTGTTGGTCAACGGCAAGAGTGTTGTGCGGGCCAACTCAAGCTATGACCGTGGGCAACAGGTGGGAAACATTTTCTTGAAGAAAGGGACGCATCAACTTGAGCTAAAGAATATAAAAGCGGCAGGGTGGTTACCGCCAAGACTGGGATTTTCGATCCGTACGATAGATTCGAATCCGAAAAAACTGCATGCCTTGGATTCGTACCCTCCATCAGTTGGTTACGTTTCGCCCATTTATGTAGATGTTGGCAACCGGCCACGATTGCTGCGGGGTTTTGTAAGCTTTAATGGAAATGATGAAAAACTGTCACATACCTTGGGGGTGGGCATTCCTGGGGGTATCAACTATATCTATGATCTGAGGGCCGGCAATCTGATAGGGGCCTGGCGAGGCGATTTTGTCGATGCCACGCCCATGTGGCATAGTCGGGGCAATGGGGCATTTCAACCCCGTGGTGACGTGCAATGGACATTCTTGGGACATCCGTTGGGAGAATTGGACAATTTGCAGCAAGAATTTTCGATGGATGATACCGGTGATTACCAACCATTGGGCTATGTCATCGACCCAAGTACAGGACTACCATCGTTCCGTTACCGCTACAAAAATGTCGAGGTCGAGAACAAGATCATTCCTACTGACAATGCCAGTTCCCTTATAAATGAAATTTCCTTTCCCGAAGGAAACGAACAAAACTGGTACTATAAGATCGCCTCTGGCAAAGTTGAGCAACTAAAGGAAAAGGTATATGTATTGAACGACAATCAATACTACCTGAGCATTGAAAGTGGGCACACCCCGGTAACAAGAAAAATCGATGACCAAACCGAATTGTTGTTGCCCGTCAACGGCAATACGATCAAATACAAAATCACATGGTAATGAACATTCCTTTCCTATCAAAAAAAGTGGTCATCACACCGCTCGCCGTACTATCGGCCATGCTCGTATGGCATACCTCAAAAGGTCAGAATCTGCCAAAAGAACAGGATTATTACGCATTGACGACACTACCTACGCCTGAGGGGTTGCATTTAGAGGGAGGTGGGGTACAATCATTGCCCAATGGAAGTCTTGCTGTTGCCACCCGTAGGGGCGATGTGTGGATTATCGATAACCCCACTATGGCCAATGGCAACCGGGCGATATTCAAAAAATTTGCTAGTGGCCTTCATGAACCCTTGGGCCTTGCCTACAAAAATGGGTCATTGTACACCACCCAGCGTGGAGAACTCACCAAATTGACCGATACAAACGGGGACGGCATTGCCGACGAATACCGTACCATTTATGCCTGGCCCCTTTCTACACATTACCATGAATATTCTTTTGGGCCCGTTTTGGCCCCTGACAATACATTTTTTGTGACTACGAACGTGGCTTTTGGCAGTGACGAATGGTGGCGTGGTGAAAGTCGAGTGCCATGGCGGGGATGGACAATGAAAATTACCGAAGATGGGCAAATGGAGCCTTGGGCCACAGGTATGCGCTCACCAGCCGGATATGGACTGATCAACGGGGAACTTTTCTATACGGATAACCAAGGCGATTGGGTCGGTTCAGGTGGCATTTGGCATCTGCCCAAAGGTGTCTTTACCGGGCATCCGGCGGGGTTACGATGGACACAAGAACCCAATTCACCGGTCAAACTTACTGAAACCGAGTTCTACGAACGCATTGATATGCGTCAGGTCAAAAAAAATGGACGATATGTGAAGCCCGAGAACATCATCGACGAAAAAGACCCCGATTTCTTGTATGAGGTGAAGGCAGATTTTTCTGAATTGCAATTGCCCGCCGTTATTTTGCCACATGGCATCATGGGTATTTCAAATTCGCAGCTACTGGTTGATGACACCGAAGGTAAATTCGGGCCATTTACCGGCCAACTGTTTGTGGGCGACCAAGGACAGAGCAAGATCATGAGGGTCATTCTCGAAAAGGTAAAAGGTGAGTACCAGGGTGTAGCATTTGATTTCAGGTCTGGATTTCAATCGGGGGTCATGCGAATGGATTTTGATAGTAACGGCAATCTGTTCGCTGGCGAGACCAACCGTGGCTGGGGATCGGCAGGCACGACCAATTCAGGGTTGGAATTTTTAACATGGACGGGCAGAATGCCTTTCGAAATGAAGACGGTAAAGGCCATGCCCGATGGCTTTGAAATCGAGTTCACCAAACCTGTGGACAAATCTGTTGCTGAAAATCTCGATTCGTATTCCGTCAAAACCTATCTGTACAAGTACCATGCTGTATATGGCAGTCCGCAGACCAATATCGAAGATATCACCATCAAAGGCGTAAAAGTAAGTGATGATGGCCTAAAAGTTCATTTGGTCACCGAAAAACACAACCGCTACAATGTGCATGAAGTGACGCTTCAAGGAATTAAATCAAAGGTCGAGGGGCATCCCGTGTTGCATCCTACTTTTTTCTACACGATGAACAACATCCCCGATGGGGAAAAACTTCCCCTTTCAGCGCTCTCCACAAAACGTACGAAAAAGACCAATAAGGTTAAAAAGACTGTTTCCAAAAAGAAAAAAGCGGCCAACAAAAAAACTGCGGTATTGACCGATGCGCAGGTTCAACCATTGTTGACGAACAATACTTGTATAGCCTGCCATGCCAAAGACAAGCGTATGGTCGGACCCTCTTTTGTGGCCATTGCCGAAAGGGGTTATAGCAACGAAAAAATCGTGGAGCTCATCTACAATCCGCAGCCAAAGAACTGGCCCGAATATGCCACGCCCATGGCTCCCATGCCACAAGTGCCCAAAGAAGAAGCCCTAAAAATCGCGGCATGGATCAATTCGTTGAACAAATAGTATATCGTTAAATTTGGAGGAGAAGCCTAAGAGTCGATTGTTGACCAAGTCAGGTCGCCGCTTTCAATCTGCTTTATTAAATCTTGATGATCGGCCAACAATACCTTTGCATCTTGCAATTGGCTGTGGTAACAGCACAATGCGCCTGCCCTGTTCTCGGCGATATCACTGCTGCCCAAAAGTCTTTTCACATCTTCGAGCAATATACCGTGCAAGTAGTTTGGGATAGGTCTCCATAT
>JANQOD010000298.1 GCA_028289745.1 Allomuricauda sp.
TTTTCGGCATTGAAGGTCACTTCGCAATCGGTCTTGATTTCGGCCAATTGCCGTGATAGGCGACCGAGTTCGGCATTCTCTTCGACCTTTTCTTTCATCTTTCCTTTCAGCTTATCGGTGTTGGCCAGCAAGCCTTCCATAGAACCGAAATCAGCAATGAATTTTTTGGCGGTCTTGTCGCCCACGCCTGGTAGACCGGGAATATTGTCACTGGCATCGCCCATCATGCCGAGATAGTCGATTACCTGTTCGGGCCGTTCGACCCCAAACCGTTTTTGTATCTCGGGAATGCCCCAAATCTCAATGCCGTTGCCCATTCGGGCAGGTCGGTACATGAAGATGTTTTCAGAAACCAGTTGCCCAAAATCTTTGTCAGGGGTCACCATATAGGTTTTGTACCCCTCTTTTTCGGCCTGCTTGGCCAAGGTGCCGATAAGGTCATCGGCTTCATAGCCTTCCAACTCTACCACAGGAATTTTCAGGGCCTCCAATATTCTTTGAATGTAAGGGACGGCTATTTTTATGGCTTCTGGCGTTTCGTCCCTGTTTGCCTTGTATTCTTCGAAGATTTCCGTTCGCTCCACACTGCCACCTTTGTCAAAGGCTACGGCCAAATGATCGGGCTGCTCGCGTTTGATGACATCGAAGAGGGAGTTCACAAAACCCATAATGGCCGAGGTGTCCATACCCTTTGAATTGATCCTCGGATTTTTGATCAAGGCATAATAGCCCCTGAAGATTAAAGCGTAGGCATCGAGTAAGAAGAGACGTTTTTGGTCAGACATGTTTTATTGACTCAAAGTTGAAAGTTCAAAATTCAAAGGTTTTAAAAGTACGAAATGGTTTTAAAAAAAGAGGCAAAAATCCAAGGCCTTGGGCCAAGACTCTTGTGACCTCTTATATCTTATTCCTGATAAAAACTCTCCGATGCCATATTCTCATGTCCGGTCGGGTCATATTTTCGGTAAGTGAACCCGGGGTGTACGCAATAACCACCAGTTTCGCCCTGTTTGTTGATGGCCAAAAACCCGATCTGAAAGTCTTCACGGCCCTGGTTTTTTTTCATGATACGTCTGACGCCCTCTTCACAGGCCTCTTGGGGTGATTTGCCCTGTCGCATCAATTCGACGATCAAAAAACTGCCCACGGTGCGAATGACCTCTTCGCCAACACCGGTGGCCGTGGCCCCGCCTACTTCGTTATCGACATAGAGCCCTGCGCCTATTAGGGGTGAATCGCCCACGCGACCAGCTACTTTGTAGGCCATGCCGCTTGTGGTACAGGCCCCTGCGATATCGCCATTGTCATCGATGGCCAGCATACCGATGGTATCGTGGTTCTCGATATTGATGATGGTCTCATATTTTGCAGTTTTTTTCCATTCTTCATATTGTTCTCGGGTACTATCGGTCAACAGATCTTCTTTTTTGAATCCTTGTTCGTAGGCAAATTTTTCGGCCCCCTTTCCCGCCAATATGATATGGGGGGTTTCTTCCATTACCTTGCGGGCCACCG
>JANQOD010000350.1 GCA_028289745.1 Allomuricauda sp.
ATATGCCATCTCTTATGGTGATAATACCGACAATACGCTTATGGCCAATAGGGAAGAAAAGTTGATGAACCTTTTGAACAACGATGACTCAAAAATGGAATACTCGAATACGGTATTTGACCACGAGTAAAATATCTTGGGCACCATAAGACTACTGTACTGATCGGTCAGATACCATAGGGGTTAAATCTGGTTTTTATTCGATTGCCACAGTTTTCATAAGTCGTTGGCCACTGGCCAAAATATCTGGCAGTTATTATAGGGAAAAACGGGTTGTATTATTTCAATCTGGCCGATTTTACAAGACCTTGGAGATCAATGACCTGCAAGGTCTTCTTTTATTTGCAGCTGATGTAACTTCCTACCCAAAAACGAAGGGCAAAAAATCTTAACAAAAAGTGCATTTGAACGAAAATGACTACAAAAAACCCGTTATCTTTTTAAAAAAATATATATTGGAAACCAAATAATACAACCCTAATTCAAAAAGTCCCCTAAATCTTACGCTTATGAAAACGTATTGCTACACTCAGACCAAACTGAATGGTTCATGCTATAAACCGCGCATAGTACCCTTGCAACGCTAGCGAACCTTTTCCCTACATCTTTTTGCCTCTTTTTTATCCGTAACCGGTCTTGTCAAGCCAATGGCAGTTGCCGTTACCTAAGCTTTTCATAGTATTCTTGACTTGGCCCGCCTCGGAGACAAAGACCCGTACGGCCATTCTTGGCTATTTGGTATAGGGCCTTGCGGTAGAAAGGCGTAGGCAATCGTATGCTTTTTTAAAACCAGTTAACCCAAATCTATATTAGTATGAAAACTTGTGCAATCAGGGTCACCATCATTGACAATGACCCACAACTCCATCAACTTTATCGGTGCTATTTTGAGACAGTGACCGAATATCAGCTCATGGGCATTTATTCGACCGTGTCAGAAGTGTTGTCAAACTTTGGTCGGTTGGCGCCCGATATTGTCATTTCTGAGGTTTCCCTTAACGGGATTTCAGGATTGGAGGGCATAGAGCTCCTCAAAAAAAGGAAAGCCCCGATCAAAATTCTCATCATGAGCGATAAAAATGATTTTGAAATCATCAAAAAGGCCTTTAGAAAAGGGGCAAATGGCTATTTGACAAAACCCGTGACCAAAAACCGTTTGTTCAATGCCCTAGATTCAATCAAACAGCATGGCGCTGCCCTGGGGCACGATGTCGCTAAAAAAATCATCGGTTCTTTTCAACAAAGACCTTTGGAGGCCTTTTCAAAAAGAGAGAACCAAATCATTGAATATCTTGGGCAAGGTGCCACGTACAAGGTCATTGCCGATAAATTATATGTGACCCCAAGTACGGTAAACTTCCATATACAGAACATTTACCTCAAGCTCAATGTGAATTCAAAATCAGAGGCGCTCGAAAAACTGAGGTTGCTACAAATGAAAGAATTGAATTTCGGATGAGGTGTTGTCGCGTACTAGAAAGCCCGCACCCTTGCGGGTTTTTTATTGTCAAAAACGCTTGACTAAATGTAGTCCCATCGCCCCATCGGTGTATGAGGGCAACAGCGTAAAGTCATTTTTCTTTTTGAAAGGATTCCATCGAAAGAGATAGTCAAAATGATAGACCAACTTGGTCACCAATATGCCCACGGCCGCCCCGGCAAAAATGTCTGAAAGCCAATGTTTATTGTTCATGACCCGCAATGCACCGGTGGCCGTGGCAAAGCAATATCCGCTATAGGCCAGTAAAGCATTGCTGTCTTTAAATTCTTCGTATAGTACCGTTGCATTGGCAAAGGCGTTTGAAGTATGCCCGGATGGAAATGCCTCGGCATTGAACCCATTGGGCCTTTCTTTGTAAATGGCCTTTTTCATGCCCCCCGTGATCAACTGTGTAATGCCCGCTGCAAGCACAAGGTTTTTGGTCTGGTCGAACCAGTGGTTCTTCGCTTTGACCCCGGCCATGTCGGCAATGTACATTTGGGCAATGGGCGCATAACGAATATAATCATCCAAAGAAGTATTGAAATTATGATCCAATTCATCTTGGAGACCCGTCTGAAAATTTCTTTCAAAGTCACTATCTGACAGCAATAAT
>JANQOD010000357.1 GCA_028289745.1 Allomuricauda sp.
GTGCGTGTATAACCTTTGAAGCCATAACTACTTTTTGTTTTTTAGTTCTTGCGCCTGACCGGCCCAGTCATCTCTTTGTGCCCTACCCGGGAAAGAGCCCGTGATCGAATCTAATAGATCGTATTCTTTTTCGGTCATTCGACTGACCTGCTCGAAAGAATAAATACCAATCTGGTTCAGTGCTTTTTCCATCTGCGGACCGATACCTTTTACTTTTTTCAAATCATCGGGGGTATCCGTTTCGGGATCAAAGGTCCCCAATGAGTCGAGCAAGGTCGATACGTCTTTTGATTTATCTTCTGTTTCTTGAACTTCAGCTTTTTTTACTTCTTTCTTTGCAGAAGGCATTTGGTACATGGCCTTGCCCTCTTCTCGAAGTCTTTTAAAGCGCTCGCCCGACGATTTTAAAATCGATTTTACCTCAGCTTGGGCAATCACCGGGAACGTTCTCGAATACAATAAGAACAATACAAAAAAGAATCCAACGGTGCCTATAAAAATGCCCACATCGACAAAGGTTGGCGAGAACATTGTCCATGATGAAGGCAAATAATCCCTGTGCAATGAGGTTACGATGATCACGAAACGCTCGAACCACATTCCGATGTTTACCACTATCGAAATGAAGAAAGAGAACATAATGCTTGTTCGCAACTTTTTGAACCACATGAACTGTGGTGAGAACACATTACAGGTCATCATCGACCAATAGGCCCACCAGTAAGGCCCGGTTGCCCTGTTCAAAAAAGCATATTGTTCATATTCCACTCCAGAGTACCATGCGATGAACAGCTCAGTGATATACGCACAGCCCACTATCGACCCTGTAATCATGATGACGATGTTCATCAGTTCGATATGCTGTACCGTTATATAGGCCTCAAGATGGCATACCTTTCTCATGATGATCAATAGGGTCTGCACCATGGCAAAACCAGAGAAAATGGCCCCGGCCACAAAGTATGGAGGGAAGATGGTGGTGTGCCAACCGGGTATCACCGAGGTGGCAAAGTCGAACGATACGATGGTATGCACCGAAAGTACAAGTGGTGTGGCCAAACCGGCCAATACCAATGATACTTCTTCAAAACGTTGCCAGTCTTTGGCACGGCCTGTCCATCCGAAACTCAATAGGCTGTATATTTTCTTTTGGAATGGTTTTACCGCCCTGTCACGAATCATCGCAAAATCAGGAAGCAGCCCAGTCCACCAGAAGACCAATGAAACCGATAGGTAGGTAGAAATCGCAAATACGTCCCAGAGCAAGGGTGAGTTGAAGTTTACCCAAAGCGACCCGAATTGGTTCGGAATTGGCAACACCCAATACCCCAACCATGGGCGCCCCATGTGGATAATCGGAAAAAGCCCTGCTTGAATCACCGAGAAGATGGTCATGGCCTCAGCCGATCGGTTAATGGCCATTCTCCATTTTTGCCTGAACAACAAAAGTACCGCTGAAATCAGCGTACCGGCGTGACCGATACCCACCCACCAGACAAAGTTGGTGATATCCCAGGCCCAGTTAACGGTTCGGTTGAGTCCCCAAACCCCGATACCCGTTGAAATCGTATAAATGATGCATCCGAGACCCCAAAGAAATGCCAACAGGGCAATGGTGAAGACTATCCACCACTGTTTGTTCGCCTTTCCCTCTACCGGAGCGGCTATATCAACCGTTACGTCGTGATATCCCTTATCACCGAGTACTAGGGGTTTTCGAATAGGTGCTTCGTAATGCGACGCCATAATGTATCTTCTAGTTGCTTACTTGGTTATTGTTATGCCTCGTCTATATTTCTGACCTTTACATGATAGAACACATTGGGTTTAGTACCCACATGCTCTAGCAGATGGTACATTCTATCATCTTCTTTCAACTTGGCCACTTCGCTTTCCTTGTCGTTCACGTCACCAAATACAATGGCGCCTGAGCTACAAGCTGCAGAACATGCAGTTTTGAACTCGCCATCTTTGATTTGGCGGCCTTCTCTCTTAGCGTCCAAAATAGTCTTTTGGGTCATTTGGATACACATCGAGCATTTTTCCATCACCCCTCTTGAGCGAACATTCACATCAGGGTTTAGAACCATCTTGCCAAGATCATTGTTCATATTGTAATCAAACTCGTCATTGTCACTGTAGAGGAACCAGTTGAACCTTCGAACTTTATATGGACAGTTGTTGGCACAATAGCGTGTACCCACACATCGATTGTAGGCCATGTGGTTTTGCCCTTGTCGGCTGTGCGATGTTGCCGCTACTGGACATACTGTCTCGCATGGGGCATGGTTACAGTGCTGGCACATGACCGGCTGAAAGGCTACCTGCGGGTTCGCAGACGGGTTTTCCAATTCGAGCATGGTGTTCCTATACCCTCCCTCGGCGGTATCTTTTGTGTCAACGTCTTCACTGAACGTTTCTTCTGACGAATAGTACCTATCGATACGCAACCAATGCATATCGCGAGACAATCGCACCTCTTTTTTACCGACCACCGGAACATTGTTCTCGGCATGACAGGCAATCACACAGGCACCACAACCCGTACAGGCATTCAAATCAATCGACATGTTGAAATGGTGCCCAATGCTTCTATCAAACTCATCCCATAGATCGACCGAAGTGGCAGGAACCTCGTTATGGTTCAATGACACTACAGGAATCGGATTCCACTCGCTATGGTCTTTGGTATTGAATATTTCAAGTGTGGTCTCTTTGATGATATCGCCACGACCCATTAGGGTATTGTGCAGCTGTATACAGGCAAACTCATGCTCGCCCGATGCTTTTTCAATCGTAACCGATTGTACATTGTTGAATTCTTTGTACAGCTTGTAGGCGTTTACACCTGTTCGCATGTCAGCTTTCATACCGGCTTGTTTGCCATACCCAAAGGAAAGACCTATGGTTCCAACGGCCTGCCCCGGCTGTATGACCACGGGCACGCCATCAATGGTTGCGCCATCAACGGTCAATTTTGCATAGCTTCCGTTCAAACCTCCATTGGCCACGTTCCAATTCTCAAAGCCCCACTTTTCGGCATCGGCTTTTGAAACGGTCATATAGTTATCCCAAGAAACCCTTGAAATGGGATCGGGAAATTCTTGCAACCAAGGATTGTTCGCCTGACGGCCGTCACCCATGCCCACTTTCGAATACAG
>JANQOD010000368.1 GCA_028289745.1 Allomuricauda sp.
GAAGATGAACGAGCGATTGGTGCCTGTCGATGAAGAGACCCAAGTGGCCAAGATTTCCGGATTCATCTGTAAGCCCGAATATGCCAAAAAGAGTAGGGGTACCCAATTTTTCTTTGCCAATAACCGTTTTATCAAGAGTCCGTATCTACACCATGCTGTGATGGTGGCGTTCGAAGGCCTTCTTAGGCCCGAAACGGTACCTGGCTATTTTCTGTACCTAGAGGTGCCGCCCAACTCCATTGACATCAACATCCATCCTACAAAAACAGAGGTGAAATTTGATGATGAGAACACTTTATATGCTATTTTGCGTTCAGCGATAAAACATGCCCTGGGCCAGTTCAGCGTAGCCCCCGCACTTGATTTTGAACGTGACCCCAATCTTGACACACCCTATGCTTTTCAGCATAAGGGGGCTGTTTTGCCCAAAGTAACGGTTGATGCCGATTTCAATCCTTTTGAAGAAAAACAAAAGGGTGCAGGGCAGCAGACTTACCAAAAAGCGTCGACAAAAGGATGGCAAAATCTATACCCGGGCCTTGAGGGCATTGCTTCACAGAATTTTGAGCTCGTGCCGCAAGAAACAAAGGATGAACTGTTTGATGAACGAACGGAAAAGATTTCATACGAAGTGGCCACCTTTCAGTACAGAAGAAAGTACATCGTGACCACCATTAAATCGGGTATGTTGTTTGTCGACCAGAATCGGGCACATCAAAGGGTTCTCTTTGAACAGTTTTTAAAGGAAATGACCGTTAATAAAGGCGTCAGCCAGCAATTGCTCTTTCCACTGAAGCTCGATTTTTCAAACGAGGAATTACGTATTTTAAAAGAGATAAAAGACAGTTTGAACACCATGGGCTTTTCATTCAAAGAAAGTGAAGATGGGGTTGTGGTCGTAGAAGGAATTCCCTTATCTGCCGAGCATGGCGATATTCAACGGCTCTTAAATGAGTTGATCTCAAATTATAGAGCGGATATTTCACAGGGTGAACTGTCACAGGCAGAGATTTTGGCAAGGACTTTGAGCAAAGCTTTGGCAGTAAAGAACGGAGAGGTGCTGGCCACTGAATCACAACAGGCCCTGGTAAATGACCTGTTCAATTGTAAGGAACCGATGTTGAGCCCGTTTCAAAAAATGACCTATGTCACTATTTCTGAAGGCGATATCGAAAATAAATTCATATAAATGGGAGGATTGACCGAAGGTGTAAAGCATTTGTTGATTATCAATGTACTGCTCTTTTTGGGGGTATACCTGTATGGGGATCAGTTGTATGAATGGTTGTCACTTTGGTTTTTTGAGCACCCCAACTTCAGATGGTGGCAAGTGGTCTCGCATATGTTCATGCACGGGGGGGTAATGCACATCGTGTTCAATATGTACGCGCTCTGGGCCTTTGGTACCCCTTTAGAGCGTGTGTGGGGGCGAAACAAGTTTTTGTTCTTCTACTTTTCTGCCGGTTTTGGTGCTGCACTATTGCATACAGGGGTAAATTATTATTTCGTCAATGAGGGATTAAACGCCATTATTGGTTCTGGTATTTCAGAAAAGGAAGTTTTTGATATTGTATCGCAGGGAAAATATAGTCCGAGTTGGTACAATGTGGCCTCAAAAGATACGATAGATAGTTTTTTAACTGCTTTCAACACACCAGCGGTGGGTGCTTCAGGGGCGATTTATGGTATTTTGGTCGCTTTTGCCTTTATGTATTCAGAAGCTGAGCTCATGTTGATTTTTTTGCCCATACCCATTAAGGCCAAATATTTTGTTCCGCTGTTGATTCTTGGCGATTTGATTTTTGGCTTCACCAATGTCAATACCGGAATTGCCCATTTTGCCCATGTGGGCGGTGCATTGATCGGGTTTATCATCATGTGGTATTGGAAGAAAAACCAGTTTAACCAAAATCGTTGGGATCGCTAATGGCAACAGGCGGCATACGATATTATTATACGAGGCTCAACATTGCCGAAAAACTCATTGTTCTGAATGTCTTGGTCTTTGTTTTGGATGGACTGTCATTGGCACTATTGGGTAAATCAACGGTCAATTGGTTTCAATTGCCCAAAGAGTTCTTCGATTTTTTGGGACAGCCTTGGGCATTGGTCACCTATTCTTTTTTTCATGGTGGGTTTTGGCATCTTTTCTGGAATATGCTTATGCTCTATTTCATTGGAAGAATCTTTCTGAACCTTTTCGATGCGAAACGGTTCTTGACCGTCTATTTTTTGGGCGTACTGGTCGGCGGCTTGGTATTCTTGCTGAGCTACAACATCTTTCCGACCCTAATTGACCAGAATACCGCATTGATCGGTGCTTCTGCTGGGGTGATAGCGGTTTTGATTTTTATCTGTGCCTATATTCCCAATCAAGAAGTGCGTGTCATATTTTTTAATGTAAAGCTTTGGTACGTTGGCGTTTTCTTTGTGTTGATCGATTTGTTGCAGATACCCTATGGTGGTAATATAGGAGGGCATTTGGCACATTTGGGTGGCGCGTTGTTAGGGTACTTATATGCACGCCAGCTATTGAACGGCAATGACATTGGTGAAGGATTTTCAAAACTTCTTGATAGTATTGGCAATCTATTCAGACCTAGGGAAAAGAAGGCCCCGATGAAAACCGTATACAAGAAGAATGCTACTGGCAAGCGAGGCTCGAAAACCGTTGATTACGACAAGGAGGCCAAACAACGAAGAATTGATGCCATATTGGACAAGATCAGTAAGTCAGGTTATGAAAGTCTATCGCAGGCAGAAAAAGACTTTTTGTTCAAGGCTGGTAAAGAAGATTGAAGGTGAAAAAAATGTCAAAATTTCAAAGAATCGTTTTTGCCACAAACATCATTTTTGCTTTTTTGCTGGTATTGGCCTTGCCATCAGGGCATATCTCTTCTGCGAAAGTTCCTTTTTTTGCTTTTTTGGCCCTATTGGTGCCTACATTGGTCGTGATCAATATTGCATTCTTGTTTTTTTGGGTGCTATTTCGGAAAATGCATCTTCTGCTTTCCTTGTCGACACTCGTTTTAAGTTACTTTTTGTTAGGACCATTTATAAAATGGTCGAAGAATTCAAAAGAAAATGGTGATGGGAATGATTTGCGTATAATGTCGTTCAATTCCAGATCGTTTGACCGCTGGGCAGAGTATGACGGTGAATACGTAATAGGTGATGAAATAGTTGCGTTTGTAAAATCGCAATCTCCAGATATCGTTTGCTTTCAAGAGTTCTATCATAGATACCTAGAAGAGTTTGAAGAAGATTACCCCTATCAATATATGAGCTATGAGCCTCAATTTACCAAATCGATTTTGGTCACCCTATCAAAATACCCTTTGTTGAATTGTCAATCGATGCGATTTCCCAATACTGGTAATAACGGGGCTTACTGTGATGTTTTATTTGCGAAAGATACGCTCAGGGTTTATAATCTTCACATGCAATCGGCACAAGTGATTCCGACAGCCGAGGCCATTTCGAACGAACCGTCTTCAAGGTTGTTCAAACGGCTATCATATACCTTTAAAAGGCAACAAGAACAGGCCGAATTGGTACGTGACCATCGTATTAAGAATAGTTACGGGCAAATTATTTGTGGAGATTTTAACAACAATCAATTCTCAAGCTCATACCATACCGTAATTGGTGATGATTTTCAAGACACTTTTTTAGAAAGGGGCAATGGCTTTGGCCGAACCTATAGTCTATTTGGCATTCCGCAACGAATAGACTTCATACTTGCCGATAATACCTTCGAGGTCATCGACCATCAAAACTTCGATATTGAGCTCTCAGACCATTATCCGATCATGGCTACTTTAGAATTGAAGGCGGAGTAATACACAGTCAATAAAGTCTGCAAGAATATGGATAAGAAAAGCCCATCCGAAGATGCGGGTTTTCGTATGCGCCAACAACAATGTGTATATCGCAATGGCCAAATAGCTATGCAAAAAATGAAAACCTATACTGCAGCGATTAGGGTCAAAAACTGGATTTGCCCATAAGTGATCAATATCGATGACGAGCCCCGATAACAAAATCACTATGGCCAAAAACCGTTTATTCGGATAGCAGAGATATCCAACAAATATGGGCACCAAAAAATGAATACCATAATGGATGATGAACCTAAGCATTGAGAAAATCGAATTTTTGTTGTCTTAGGTAATTAAGGGAATTTGTACCCTCGTTGAAGAGTAGGTCAAGAATGCTACAATTGGGCACAAAACCATTACGGCCTTCAAAGACTTGGCCATAGGGTTGCTGTTGCACATCAAACGTTCTTTTGGCGATGACCAAAAACCGACCATC
>JANQOD010000370.1 GCA_028289745.1 Allomuricauda sp.
CAGAGAGCTGGCATGCCCGTTTTATGTGATTTTAACGATTCTTTAGTGCCGATTGCCCTGATTTTCTTGGTTATCTTCGATGAAATGCAATATTTTTAAATGCGATAAGTTGATGTCATAGCCCATTTATTTATGCGTAAAAACTACATCTTTCCCTTTTTCTTGTTGTTTTTAATGTTGGTCAATGGTCAAAAACACCCATTGATGGCCCAAGACTCCATTCTTCAACGGCAATGGGTCGATGGGCAATATGAAACCATGACCCTCGAAGAAAAAATAGGACAGTTGTTCATGGTCAGCGTGGCCTCCAATGAGAGCAGGTCAGCAACCGAGCGTATCAAAAAGTTGATCGATCGGCACCACATTGGGGGAGTGATTTTTTTAAGTGGAGGTCCCAAGAGGCAGGCAAAGTTGACCAACGAATACCAGTCACTATCAAAAATTCCACTTTTAATAGGGCAAGATGCTGAATGGGGTTTGGCCATGCGGTTAGATTCTACCTACGCTTTTCCATGGAATATGACCTTGGGGGCCATTCAAGATAGTGCAATAGTCGAAGAAGTGGCCTACCAAATGGGAAAACATGCCAGAAGACTTGGGGTACACATCAATTTTGCCCCTGTGTTGGACGTGAATATCAATCCAAGAAATCCAATTATTGGTAATCGTTCGTTCGGTGAAGACCCTGAAAATGTTACTGTAAATGGAGCCGCTTTTGTAAGGGGATTTGAAAGAGCCGGTATCCTATCTTGTGGAAAGCATTTTCCTGGCCATGGCGACACCGCTACAGATTCACATCACGACTTGCCATTGATCGACTTTTCAAGGCAACGATTAGACAGTGTCGAACTACACCCATACAAAGAACTAATCAAAGATGGCCTTAGCAGTGTGATGGTGGCCCATCTGAACGTTCCTGCACTTGAAAATGTTCCCGAAAGGCCATCCTCTTTGTCAAAATCGATTATCACGACACTGTTGAAGAACAAAATGGGCTTCGAAGGTTTGGTCTTTACAGATGCCCTTAATATGAGGGCGGTGACCAAGACCACCGACCCCGGTGATGTAGAGCTATCCGCTTTTTTGGCGGGCAATGATATGCTCTTGATGCCACAAGAGGTCGATAGCGCTGTGAAAAAGCTGTTGGAGGCCTATAATTATGGAATTATAACCGAAAACAGATTGGCCAAATCGGTCAAGAAGATTTTGATGGCTAAATACAAAGTGGCCCTTTCTGGAAAGCGGCATGTAGACACTGACAAACTGTATGAAGATTTGAACGATCTTGAGAGCGATGTGGTTTATGAAAAGGCCATTGAAAATGCGTTGACAGTGGTACAAAATAATTTCTCGCTGCTTCCCATCAAAAAATTGAGCAATAAAAAAATTGCCTATGTGAAATTGGGCAACGTAGAGGGCGATACTTTTTATAAGACTTTAAAGAAGTATGCCAATGTCACCC
This sequence comes from Allomuricauda sp., assembly GCA_028289745.1. GTDB lineage: Bacteria > Bacteroidota > Bacteroidia > Flavobacteriales > Flavobacteriaceae > Flagellimonas_A. The sequence goes on from JANQOD010000370.1 coordinate 1,463, forward strand.
AAATCGAGTTAAAAGACTTCGGTGAGTACAAGAAAAAGTTGTCTGATTTCAACTTGGTGATCGTCGGTTACCACAAGAGCAACGATAACCCATGGCGAAATCATAAGTTTTCAAAAGATGAGCTTTTTTGGTTGCGTCAGATTGCCCAGATGCGCTCAAACAATATGGTTTTGGCCTCTTTTGCCAATCCGTATGCCTTATCTGATATCGTTGATTTCACTGGCATTGATGCCATTTTAGTGGCCTATCAGAACAGTGCATTGGCCCAAAAGAAGGCTGCCCAGGTCATCTTTGGCGCCCTGACGGCAAAAGGCAAGCTTCCTGTTTCCATCAATAGTGAATTTCCTGTCAATTCGGGCGTCGAGGTGAAAAGTATAGCACGGTTGGGGTATAGCCTTCCAGAAAGGGTGGGCCTGAGTTCAAATAGGTTATCGATGGTCGATACATTGGTACGGCATGGGCTTGACTCCTTGATGTATCCAGGTGCACAGGTTTTGATCGCCAGAAGGGGAAAGGTGGTATATAACAAGAGTTTTGGGCGTCCTACCTATACATCCAAAGAAAAGATTACTGAAGACCATATTTATGACCTGGCCTCGTTGACCAAGATTTTGTCGACCCTGCCCGTTATTATGAAAATGGAGGAAGAAGGAAAAATTCGCCTGAACGATACCTTTCAAGAATTGGTGCCCGAATATGCCGAATCTGAATTGAAAGATGTTACCGTGCTCAAATCGCTCTCCCATTATGGGCGATTGCCGGCTTGGATCGCCTTTTATGTAGATACGTTGAACAAAGACAGGAAACCTTCAAGCGAATTTTATAGAAATCGCCCAGAGGAAGGGTATTCGATAAAAGTGAGCGAGGGGCTGTATCTATCCAATGCGTACCAAGATTCCATCTATAACCGTATTGGTAGGCAAGAACTGAAGTCGAACCGTTATCGTTACAGCGATGTGGCCTATTATGTGTTCAAAAAATACATTGAAAACACCTATGGGAAGTCTTTGGATAGATTGGCCACCGATTTCTTGTACAGGTCGATAGGGGCAACCCATACAGGGTTCAATGTGGCCGAAAAGTTTGATAAATCACATATCGTTCCTTCTGAAGAGGATAACTATTTCAGATATCAAACCGTTCATGGCTACGTACATGATATGGGGGCTGCCATGCAGGGTGGGGTAGGCGGACACGCTGGGCTGTTCAGCAATGCCAATGACGTGGCCAAAATCATGCAAATGTACTTACAGG
>JANQOD010000383.1 GCA_028289745.1 Allomuricauda sp.
AGACTTTTGAGCATAATGGCAAAATCGCGACCACGTTGGGAAGAAGGCGATTTGAGCAACCTATCGACATTTTCGAGAAAAAGATATCGGGGCTTTTGTTTTTTTTCTTTCAAAATTCTGTGGATCGACCACCATAACACCCCTTTTTTGCCCACCAGGCCCTTTGAGCTGTTCAATGTGGTCGCCACGGAGTAGTCTTGACAGGGAAAACCACCGACCAATACATCATGATCGGGAATTTCGTCCGTAGGCACTTTTTCAATGTCGACAGCACTGTGATTTTCAGGTCCGAAACGGGCCTCGTACACCATGGAAGCGTGTTGGGTCTTTGTGGAAGGCTCCCATTGGTTGCTCCACACCACTTTGTAATGACCGGTATTCTCAAGGCCGACACGAAAACCACCGACCCCGGCAAAAAGTTCACAGACCCTTAATCTTTGCATGTTTAAAAATAAAGAGAAATTTCAATCATGCAGAAAAGCGGGATTTACCGCACCTATTGGTCGACTATTGCAAAAGTGCTTTATATTTTGCGGTATCGTCCAATACTTCAACCGCACTAAGTATGGCCTCGTCATGTATCAGGTTATAATCGTATAGCCCCTCTCGATAGAAATAGCGCTTGATGATCTCATCGGTGAGTTTTTTCTCGATTTCGTTGCGGTAGGTATCGAGTGCGCTTCTTTTACCACTGTTGATGGCCAAGAGCAGGTCTTTGTACTTGGTCTGTACCTCTTGGCCCAAAAGGTGGCTTTCACTATTGAGGGCCTCGGCCAATAGCTCTTCACTTTCGGTCTGAAAAGAAAAATCTTTGGCAACGGCGAATTTTTTGAACGCCTCATAATCTGCATCGGAAAACGAAAAATCAGCCAGACCTTGAAAACTGTTCTGGTAATGAAAATCAGTGGCATAATCGAAGATAATGTTGTTCATGACCAAGGCCTCGATCAAGGCATTCGATTGTAAATCCGATACTTCAACATCTGGCATCACACCACCACCATCTTGTACCAATCTGCCATTGCGAGTCTTGAAGGTATTGAATGTTTTGTTTCGAACGGCTTTACCTTCTTGATCACGGTTCTGATAATCAAGTGATTGAATACAACGGCCCGAGGGGGTATAGTAGCGCGAGATGGTCACTTTCAACTGGGTACCATAGGTTAGTTTTAAAGGTCGCTGCACTAAACCTTTGCCAAAACTTCTGGCGCCCATGACCACTGCACGGTCTAAATCTTGTAAGCTGCCGGACACAATTTCACTGGCCGAGGCACTGCCACCATCGATTAGAACGACAACGGGTATCTCAAGGCCTTCAGGCTTTTTCTTGGTTTTGTACTCTTGGTTGAACTTTTTGACCTTTGATTTGGTAGTGACGATCAGCTCGCCTTTTTCAACGAACAGATTGGTGACATTGATGGCTTCTGAAAGCAGGCCGCCAGGATTGCCCCTTAGGTCTAAAATCAAATTTTCGGCACCTTGCCCCTTTAAATCTTGCATGGCCGACTTGGTCTGGGCCGAAGCTTTCTGGTTAAATTTTGAAAGAACAATGTATCCTGTTCTTTCATCGACCATCCCATAATAGGGTACCGCATCGACCTCAACACCTTTACGGTTCAAAGTGGCGGTTTTTGTTTGCGCCTGTCTTTTGTAGGTAATATCAACACTGGTATTGTTTGCCCCTTTTAGCAACTCACTGGCATTATCATCAAAGTCAGCCACGTTGATATCGCCAATTTTTACAATCTCATCACCGGCTTTTAGGCCAGCGTTATCAGCAGGGTAACCCTTGTAGGGCTCGATGATCAGTAAACGGTCATCATATGATCTTACCAAGGCCCCAATGCCTGAATATTCACCAGCATTGTTGATTTTATAGGCCTCAACATCTTGCTCGTTCAAAAATCGGGTATAGGGATCCAGCTCTTCGAGCATGTTCTTGATCGCCGAGTCCATCAACTCGGCCGGGTTTGTTTCATCGACATAGTTCATGTTCAACTCTTTGAAGAGCGTGGTGAAGATTTCTATCTGCTTGGCAATTTCAAAAAAATCACTTTTAAAGCTGCTTCCGGCCACAAAGATGGCCAGCGCCAATATCGGAACGATGATCTTTCTATTGATTCTTTTCATGTGATACCTTTTTTAAGAAGAGGTTCGAGACGGCCTTTACCTCTTCATTCATCTGTTTGAAACTCGGCAAATCCTTTCCAAGATATAAAAAGACGAACGCAAAATTTCCCTCAATGTTGTTAAAAATAAGGTGTTTGTTAAGGCGATAGGCTTCTCTCAGCAGCCGTTTGATCTGGTTGCGCCGCGCCGCTTTCCTGAACTTTTTTTTGGGAGCGACAAATGCCGCTTTTACGGGCGAACCATCATTGAACGTTGTTTTTAAATAAATAAGTTTGAGCAACTTGGTCTGCACATGTTTCCCTTCTTCAAAAACGCTTTCAAATTGCTTTTTGCCGGCCAGGCGTTGTTTTTTGGGAAGGGAAAAATCCATTTTTAAAAGTAAAAAATCCGTTTGAGAACCTATTCCCCCAAACGGATTCAATGTTGGAGAAAATTTTATCGGCCGGGCAGAAAGGTGTTGTTTGCTTTGTCTATATCGGCCATAAGCTGTGAAGGATCTAGCGTAATGCCCTCAATTTCTGAAATGGGCCTGTCGATCACAAACTCATAA
>JANQOD010000390.1 GCA_028289745.1 Allomuricauda sp.
TCTCCCGTAACCGAATCGATCCGAAACTTTCGATAGTTGCCCGACGAGGCCATCGCCCTGTCTTTTAAAGAAATGATCTGCTTCAGTCTTCTACCGCCTTCAATCTGTGGGTCATCGATGCCTACCGTCCATTGCTTGCTCGAGATCGTATTGGCGCCCTTGGCCAATATCTCGCCTCCGACCTCGACAAGATAATTATCGATTTTTTTTTGATCCAAAAGGCTTCCCAGCCGGTCAATGGCATAACCCTTGGCAATGGCGTTAAAATCAAAACGAATGTTCGCATACCTTTTTGTGATGGTATTGTTGGGGTTCAGTTGTACTTTTTCCCATCCTACAAATCGTAACAGACTATCTACTTTCGTGCTGTCGAGGTTGATCTGTTCACCGGGGCCAAAACCCCAGGCATCTACCAAGATCCCCACAGTAGGATCAAAGTAACCATCTGTGCTTTCGTATATTTCCTTTGAAATTTGAAATACCTCTTTGAACATGTCATCGACCGTTACGGTCGAATCACCGTTATTGATCTTGGAAATATCAGAGGTTGGAATATAAGTGGACATTGATTGGTTGACCACGGCGAAGACTGAATCGATTTCTAACTGGTAATCGAGTGGTTTATCTGCAATATAAATAATGGCATAGGTGGTGCCCAACGCTTGCCCTATGTTTTGGTTCTTTACCCGTTCATCGGGGCCACAGCCCATAGAAACGGCCAAAACCATAAGAATTGGAAATGCCCTAATCATAAAACCTCGATCAATCCTTGATATTCAACAATGTATTCTTCGTTCAAATATACCGGAAGTTTTCTGTTTGCCGCATTTGAAAGACCGACCCCGGCATAATAGGTTTTGGCCTCAAACTTCATGGCATGGTTCTTCACCTTTTGCATCAATTTTTCATCATAGACCTTGGGGTCGCTTGGGTATTCGACGCTTCTGACCACAACAAAGTGCAATCGCTTTTCTTTCAAGCAGACAAATTGGGGATTTTTCTTTGGTTTGCTGTTCACGGCCATGAATTCAAAGCCATTTGATTCGAGCTGTCGACCAACGATGTTCATCGCCAGATTGTGCAGTTCTTGTTCGGTAAGTATGCGTCTTTTTTCCATTTACAAAAAAACCGATACGGAAGGTATGTATCGGTTTGGTGCTATTTTGATGAAGTCTTATCCTCCAAAATCATCGAATCGTATGTTCTCATCAGGAATACCAAAATCTTCACCCATTTTCTGTACCGCCTTGTTCATCAGTGGTGGTCCGCAGAAATAGAGTTCAATATCTTCAGGCGCATCATGGTGGTTCAAATAGTTATCGATCACACAGTTGTGGATAAAGCCAACAAACCCGTCACCTTCGTCATCGATGTCTTTCTTGATCTTCCAGTTATCCTCTTCCAAAGGCTCTGAAAGGGCCATGTAGAACTTGAAGTTCGGAAATTCTCTCTCTAATTCCCTAAAATGCTCGATATAGAACAGTTCACGTTTCGAACGACCTCCGTACCAAAAGGTCACCTTTCTATCGGTCTTCATCGTCTTGAACAAATGATAGAGGTGCGACCGCATGGGGGCCATACCTGCACCACCGCCCACATAGAGCATCTCGGCTTCAGATTCATTGATGAAAAACTCACCGAACGGACCTGAGATGGTCACCTTATCGCCTTCTTTGCAGTTAAAGATATACGATGAAGCTATTCCTGGGTTTACATCCATCCACCCATTTTTCGAACGATCCCATGGTGGAGTGGCAATACGGACGTTCAACATGATTTCACGTCCTTCCGCAGGATAGGAAGCCATCGAATAGGCACGTTCTACCGTTTCGGTGTTTTTCATGACCAGTGGCCATAGGTTGAACTTGTCCCATTCAGTTTTAAACTTATCAGGTGTTTCGTGTTCTTCTGGGTGTGCGGTGATATCAATGTCTGAATATTTGATCTCGCAAGGGGGAATCTCAATTTGGATATATCCTCCCGCCTTATAGTTCATATCTTCAGGGATCTTGACCACAAACTCTTTGATAAACGAGGCCACATTATAGTTTCGCACGACGGTGGCTTCCCACTTTTTGATACCGAACACCTCTTCGGGAATGGTGATCTCCATATCTTGCTTGACCTTCACCTGACAGGCCAAACGGGCCCCTTCTTGTAATTCCCTTTTAGAAAAATGGGGCGTTTCGGTGGGCAATGCTTCCCCACCACCAGAGAGTACGTGACATTCGCATTGAATACAGGTACCCCCACCGCCACAGGCCGATGGTAGAAAGACTTTTTTATTGCCCAAAGTCGTCAACAAAGTACTGCCCGATTCGACCTGCATCTGCTTTTCACCATTGATGGTAATGGTCACCGGGCCCGATGGGGAAAGCTTCTCTTTGGTAAAGAGCAACAGTGCCACCAAAAGCAAGATCAAAATAAGAAACGCAACTACTGTGATTAAGATAGTACCCCCTGTACTGGTAGCTAAAATCATTTTTTATTCGTTTATGACTTCGTTATAAGAGACTTCTTTGTCTTTGTCTTCCATCTCTTTTTCAATTTCCTCTTCATTCACTTTTTCAACTGTCGTCGGGGTCGGTTGCTCAGGTGGTTCGTTATCGCCCGTCAACATCCCTCCAAAGCTTTGAAAACCGATGCCCATCAACCCTGTGATGATAAAAGTGATGCCCAACCCACGAAGTGGGGCGGGTACATTTGAATATCTTATTTTCTCGCGGATGGCGGCAATGGCCAAAATAGCCAAGAACCAGCCAATACCCGAGCTGACCCCATAGTTGAGGGCCAAGCCCAATGATGGTATTTCTCTTGCCTGCATGAACAGCGAGCCACCCAAAATGGCGCAGTTAACCGCAATCAACGGTAAGAAAATACCCAAAGAATTGTATAATGCAGGTGAAAATTTCTCGACCACAATTTCAACCAATTGCACCATGGTGGCGATGGTGGCGATGAAAAGTATAAAGGAAAG
>JANQOD010000046.1 GCA_028289745.1 Allomuricauda sp.
GACCTTCCAAACCTTCTGTTTCAGATATATTGAGCAGTTCATTGACCTTTTGCATTTCATCGGCCCTGAACATTTTTTTCAACTCAGATTCTTCTTTACCGAAAATCTTATTCAGCTTGCCCATTGTAGGAATCAACTTGGCCAAGCGATCGGCATCGTTCAGCGGCAGATCCAACACCCTGGCCGTATCGCGAATCGAAGATTTTGCGGCCATCGTACCATAGGTAATGATTTGGGCCACCTGATTGGCACCGTATTTTCTGATGACATAGTCCATTACCTTACCACGGCCCTCATCATCAAAATCAATATCGATATCGGGCATCGATACCCTATCGGGATTCAAAAACCGCTCAAAGAGCAAATCATACTTCAAAGGGTCGATATTGGTGATCTTTAAGCAATAGGCCACTACCGAACCTGCTGCCGAACCCCTGCCCGGCCCCACAGAGACCCCCATGTTTCTCGCTTCGCGGATGAAATCTTCAACAATCAAAAAATAGCCTGGATAACCAGAGTTCTCGATGGTCGCCAATTCAAAGTCAATGCGCTCCCTTATTTCATCCGCAATCTCACCATACCGCTCTTTGGCCCCTTCATAGGTGATATGCCGTAAGTAGGCGTTCTCGCCTTCTCGGAAGCTATCGGCACCTTCGGCAACCTTAAACGCTTCAGGAATATCGAATTTGGGCAGCAGTACATCCCTGGCCAATGTGAAAGGTTCAATTTTGTCAATGATTTCCCGTACGTTGAAAATCGCTTTGGGCAAATCTTTGAAGAGCGTCTTCATTTCTTCGGCAGACTTGAAGAAGTATTCTTGGTTGGGCAGCCCATATCGATAGCCACGACCACGGCCTATGGGGGTCGACACCTTTTCGCCATCTTTGACACATAGCAAAATGTCATGGGCCTCGGCATCTTCTTTTTTGCCATAATAAGTGTTATTGGTGGCCACCAATTTGACACCATGCTTTTTTGAGAGCTCGACAAGAACTTGGTTGACACGATCTTCGTCTTCTTGGCCATGACGCATGATCTCGAGATAGAAATCTTCACCAAATTCCGATTTCCACCAAAGAAGAGCTTCCTCGGCCTGCTTTTCACCTATGTTCAAAATCTTGTTCGGCACCTCGCCATAGAGGTTTCCCGAAAGCACAATGAGGTCTTCTTTATACTTTTTGACGATGTCTTTGTCGATACGGGGCACGTAATAGAACCCATCGGTATAAGCAATCGATGCCATCTTCGCCAAGTTGTGATAGCCATTCTTGTTTTTGGCCAACATAACGATTTGATGACCATAGTCTTTTACGTTCTTATTGGTATGGTCTTCACAAACAAAAAACTCACAACCGATGATAGAGACCAATTCACTTTCGTTAAAAGCTTCACCTTTTTCTTCGGCCTCTTTTCTTTTTTGCCTGATGGAGGCATTATGGGCATTCACTTCCCTCACAAAGTGAAAGGCCCCCATCATATTGGCATGGTCGGTCAGCGCAACGGCGGGCATTTTAGCTTCGATTGCCCGTTGAACCAACTCTTTGGTCGACATAGTCGACTGCAGCACCGAAAATTGGGAATGATTGTGCAGGTGCACAAAATCGGCATCTTCCAATTTCTTGATATTCTCATCAAGCTCTGTTTGTGAAATGCCCCCAGTATCATTTGCCCAAAGGGCATCAGCAATTTTTTTGGATGCTTCCTTCAGGTTGATGTGCTTCAGTCCGATGAGCTGTATCTCTTGTGGATTTTCTTCTGAAAACCGATCAAAATATTCGGGTTGCACGTCGAGCTGCTCTTGGGTATATTGACGTTTTCTAATGAGTTCTAAAAAACAGCGCGCCGTGGCCTCTACATCGGCAGAGGCGTTATGGGCTTCGGCAAACGGTTCCCCGAAAAGATATTCATGCAATTCGGTCAGGTTCGGAAGCTTATACTTACCTCCCCGCCCGCCAGGTAGCTGGCAAAGCTCTGCCGTATGTTCGGTACACGTATCGAGAACAGGTAACTCTTGTAACGAATTTTGAATAGCCATTCGATGAAACTCACAGCCCATGATATTGATATCGAAATCAACGTTTTGGCCCACTACAAATTTGGCCTTGGCCAACGCTTCGTTGAACTTTTCGAGCATCTCTTTTAGCGGTACACCTTCTTGTTCGGCCAATGCGGTCGAGATACCGTGTACCTGTTCAGATTCGTAGGGAATATTAAATCCGTCAGGTTGTATCAAAAAGTCTTGCTGTTCTACCAAACGCCCCATATCATCATGCAATTGCCAGGCAATCTGCACGCATCTTGGCCAGTTGTCGGTATCGGTGATAGGGGCATCCCAACGTTTGGGCAATCCAGTGGTCTCGGTATCAAAGATCAGGTACATAGAAGTGTTTTATGCCATAAAAAAGCAGTGAATAAAAATAGCCAAAACCTCTATTCTGAAAAAAAGGAGTTTTGAGGAGTTATCAACTGACAAAAACTTCTTTGAAACATTGTGGAATTCAGTATTTAATGTATTTTTGCATCCGCTTTCAAAAGAAAGCTTTTAAAGAATTAATAACCAGGGTCGGGCACCCTACAAATTAATGTGATATGCCAGTAAAGATTAGATTGCAACGCCACGGTAAAAAAGGAAAACCCTTCTATTGGATCGTTGCCGCAGACTCCCGGTCAAAAAGA
>JANQOD010000047.1 GCA_028289745.1 Allomuricauda sp.
GCTTGTGATAAAGCGAGGGCAAATATACATTTACAATTTCATTTGCACAAAATATTTTTATCATACGAACTTCTGCCGTTCGACCATAAAGGTGTTGAGCATCTTTGAAAAATCAGCCCGTACATCAGCCTCTACATACTTTATTTGATACTGCATGCATTTCAACTTCAACGCATCTATATACGCCTTCACCTTTGCCACGTAGGCTTGCTTTATATTGTCTGCATATACATCGATATGCTGGCCGGTTTCAACATCTATAAATCGTTTGGGAGCATTGTCAAAATTAAAATCCAGTTCATGTTGCCAGTCCATAAGGTGAAAAAGCACCACTTCGTGCTTGTTATATTTTAGATGGCGAAGGGCCTCGAACAGTTTGTCTTCTTCCACTTCTGTTTGAAACATATCAGAGAACAGAAAAATGAGGCTTCTTCGATGTATCTTTTCAGCTATCTGGTGAAGGTAATGATAGGTTCGGGTCTTCTTGCCCGTATTTTTTGAAACCGTGGTCGAATTCAGTGTAGACAACAACATCTGAAAATGGCGTTCGCTACTTTTCGCCTTTATGAAGAACTCATAGTCGTCAGCGTAAATGCTCAATCCGACGGCATCGCGCTGCTTTTTTAAGATGTTCATCAGGGCTGCGATGGCCAATACCCCGAACCCGATCTTGTTCAAGTTGTCAAGGTGCATTTGCCCCACCCTTGGGTAATGCATCGACGCCGAATTATCCAATATCATATGGCATCTGAGATTGGTCTCTTCTTCATAGTGTTTGGTGTACAACTTGTCGGTTCGGGCAAAGAGTTTCCAATCGATATGTTTGGTGCTCTCCCCTATGTTATAGATCTTGTGTTCGGCAAATTCTGCAGAGTACCCATGGAAAGGGCTCTTATGTATACCGCTTATGAAGCCTTCGACCACTTGACTGGCCAAAAGTTCTAAATTCTGGAACAACTTTGCTTTGTGAAGTTCTGATTTGATGTCCATAGCGATACCAATATAAACGAAAAAGGTCTGGCTTTCACCAGACCCTTTCTAAAACTTTTCGTAAACTATCTTAAAGCAATGCATCAATGGCATCAGTGTACACCTTTTTGGGTGATACCCCTACCTGTCTGTTGACTATCTCGCCATTTTTAAAGACCAATACCGTAGGTATGTTACGCACGCCGTACTTTGCGGCATATTGTTGATTGGCATCTACATCAACCTTGCCCACGACAGCTTTGCCATCGTATTCTACGCTTACCTCATCGATAATCGGACCTACCATTCTACAAGGTCCACACCAAGCGGCCCAAAAATCGACCACTACGGGCTTGTCACTTTTTAACACCACTTCATCAAAAGTCGCATCTGTTATTTCTAGTGCCATAAGTACGTATTTATTGTTCGCAAATTTAGTCAAATATCGATGAGTTTCCTTACGGAGGGGGAATTCGTTTTGATTATGAGGTCATTGGCAAAAACTATATCAGTTGAGCTTATAGTGCACCTCTTGTTCTTCAAGCACTGAAAGCAGTTCACTCGATATGTTCACCTTCTGTTTTCTACTTGAAAGGTTGAGCTTGATCTCATCTTGCATTTCATAGATCACAAAATTCAAGGGGTGTTTTCCTTTGTACGACCGCAAAGTATCTTTCAGGTCTTTGATGCGTTTTTCTTGCAAACGGTCTATGTCGAGTTTGATGGTGAGCTTCTTGGCATAGGCTTCCATCACATCTTGCAACAGCCTGAAATCATTGTACTGAAGCCTGGGCTCTCCCTTTTTGCCCGTTTCGCGGCTTATCCATCCTTCCCGCACAAATACTTTTACATGAACGAAAGAATTGATCATCAAAAAATGCCTGAACTTCAGATACTCCTCGCCAAAAATCTTGAATTCGTGAGAGTCGGTATAGTCTTCCAAAGTAAAGATGCCCCAACCTTTTCCGTTTTTCGATAAGCGGTGCTGCACATCGGTAATGACCCCGGCAAAGGTCAGTTCGCGGTTCACATAGGCCTCAAGATCATCATTGAAGATAGAGATCCCGGTATTACAGAATGCATCGATCTCTTTTTTGAAATCATCTAAGGGATGGCCCGAAATATAAATGCCCACCACTTCTTTTTCTCTTCTAAGTTTTTCCATAGTGCCCCATTCTTCACAAGGCGGAACAGTAGGTTCTGGTATCTGTACCTCACTGGCATCACCAAATAGGCTTACTTGCGATGAGTTTTCGTTTTCTTGAAATTTGGCCCCATACCTGATGACCTTTTCCAAAAAACTGATGGCATCGCTCTCTTGATGAAAATACTGTGCACGATGGGTGTCGCCGAACGAATCAAAACCACCCGCCAAGGCCAGATTCTCAAATGCCTTTTTATTGGCAGCCCTTAAATCTACCCGCTTTGCCATATCAAAGACCGAACGGTAAGCACCGTCTTCTTTGCGCTCGTCAACAATGGCCTGTACCGCAGAGCGGCCGACACCCTTAATGGCGCCCATACCAAAACGGATGGCATTGTCTTTGTTCACCGCAAACTTGTAATATGATTCGTTGACATCTGGGCCCAAAACCTCAAGGCCCATTCGTTTACACTCTTCCATGAAGAACGTGACCTGTTTGATGTCGTTCATGTTGTTCGACAGTACCGCGGCCATATACTCGGCCGGGTAATGCGCCTTCAAATACGCCGTCTGATATGCAATGTACGCATAACAGGTCGAGTGGCTCTTGTTAAAGGCATAAGAGGCGAACGCTTCCCAATCTTTCCAGATCTTTTCAAGAATTTCTTTCGGATGGCCATTTTTCTCGCCACCCTCAATGAATTGGGGCCTGTATTTTTGTAGAAGGGCAAAAATCTTTTTTCCCATGGCCTTTCTGAGTCCGTCTGCGTCGCCTTTTGAAAAATTGGCCAATTTTTGCGAAAGCCGCATCACCTGTTCTTGATAGACCGTAATGCCATAGGTATCTTTTAGAAACTCCTCCATTTCAGGAAGGTCATAAGAGATTTCTTCCTCACCGTGCTTACGGGCGATAAAACTGGGTATGTATTCCATCGGGCCGGGTCGGTACAGTGCATTCATGGCGATCAGATCATCAAAAATGGTAGGCTTCAGGTTTTTGAGGTGCTTTTGCATACCCGGTGATTCGTACTGGAATATGCCCACCGTGTCGCCACGCTGAAAGAGTTCATAGGTCTTTTCGTCATCAAGGGGAAATTCATCGGGCACCAATTCGATACCTGTTCGGGCCTTTACTATCTTGACCGTGTCTTTGATGAGCGTGAGCGTCTTCAAGCCAAGGAAATCCATTTTCAACAGGCCGGCATTTTCAACTACCGAATTGTCGAACTGGGTCACGTAAAGATCGGAATCTTTGGCCGTGGCCACGGGCACGAAATTGGTGATGTCATCTGGGGTGATGATGACCCCGCAGGCATGTATGCCCGTGTTGCGCAGAGAGCCTTCCAACACCCGGGCCATGTTCACTGTACGACCTTCCAAACCTTCGGTTTCAGAGATATTGAGCAGTTCGTTTACCCTTTGCATCTCATCGGCCCTGAACATTTTTTTCAACTCAGACTCTTCTTTACCGAAAATCTTGTTCAGCTTGCCCATAGTAGGGATCAGTTTAGCCAAGCGATCGGCATCGTTCAACGGCAGATCCAATACCCTGGCCGTATCGCGAATCGAAGACTTTGCCGCCATGGTACCATAGGTGATGATCTGGGCCACTTGGTTGGCTCCGTATTTTCTGATCACATAGTCCATTACCTTACCACGGCCCTCATCATCAAAATCAATATCGATATCGGGCATCGATACCCGATCAGGATTCAAGAACCGCTCAAAGAGCAGATCATACTCCAACGGGTCGATATTGGTGATCTTTAGGCAATAGGCCACCACCGACCCTGCTGCCGAACCCCTGCCCGGCCCCACAGAGACCCCCATGTTTCTCGCTTCACGGATGAAATCTTCAACAATCAGAAAATAACCCGGATAACCCGAGTTCTCAATGGTCGCCAATTCAAAGTCAATGCGTTCCTTAATTTCATCGGTAATCTCACCGTACCGCTCTTTGGCCCCTTCATAGGTGATGTGCCGCAGGTAGGCATTCTCACCCTTGCGATAGCTATCGGCATCTCCGCCTTTCACATCTTCAGCCACCTTGAACGCCTCGGGAATATCGAATTTGGGCAGCAGTACCTCCCTGGCCAAGGTGAACGGCTCGATTTTGTCAATGATTTCCCGTATGTTGAAAATCGCACTGGGCAAGTCTTTGAAAAGGGCCTTCATTTCTTCGGCAGACTTGAAGTAGTACTCTTGGTTGGGCAGCCCATAGCGATATCCGCGACCACGGCCTATGGGGGTCGACACCTTTTCGCCGTCTTTGACACACAGTAAAATGTCATGGGCCTCGGCATCCTCTTTTTTGCCATAGTACGTGTTATTGGTGGCCACTAATTTGACCCCATGCCTTTTTGAGAACTCGATAAGTACTTGGTTGACGCGATCTTCATCTTCTTGGCCATGGCGCATAATCTCGAGATAGAAATCGTCACCAAATTCCGATTTCCACCAAAGAAGGGCTTCCTCGGCCTGTTTTTCCCCAATATTCAAAATCTTGTTCGGCACCTCACCATACAGGTTTCCTGAAAGCACGATAAGGTCTTTCTTATACTTTTTGATGATGTTCTTATCGATACGGGGCACGTAATAAAACCCATCGGTATAGGCAATTGATGCCATCTTCGCCAAATTGTGGTAGCCATTCTTGTTTTTGGCCAACATGACGATTTGATGGCCATAATCTTTTACATTCTTGTTGGTATGGTCTTCACAAACAAAAAACTCACAACCGACGATGGATACCAATTCACTGTCGTTGAACGTCTCGCCCTTTTCTTCGGCTTCTTTTCTTTTTTGCGCGATGGAGACATTGTGGGCATTCACCTCCCTGACAAAGTGAAACGCCCCCATCATATTGGCATGGTCGGTCAGGGCAACTGCGGGCATTTTTGCATCGACTGCCCGTTGAACCAACTCTTTGGTAGACATGGTCGACTGCAACACTGAAAATTGGGAATGATTGTGCAGGTGCACAAAATCGGCATCTTCCAATTTTTTGACATTCTCATCAAGCTCTGTTTGCGAAATGCCCCCGGTATCTTTTACCCAAAGGGCATCCGCAATTTTCTTCGATGCTTCTTTTAGGTTGATGTGCTGCAGCCCGATAAGCTGTATCTCTTTCGGATTTTCTTCAGAAAACCGGTCAAAATAATCGGGTAGTACGTCAAGCTGTTCTTGGGTGTATTGACGTTTTCTGATAAGTTCCAAAAAACAGCGCGCCGTAGCCTCCACATCGGCAGAGGCGTTATGGGCCTCGGCAAACGGTTCGCCGAAAAGATATTCATGCAGTTCGGTCAGGTTCGGAAGCTTATACTTGCCTCCCCGTCCGCCGGGCAGTTGGCAAAGCTCTGCCGTATGTTCGGTACACGTATCGAGAACAGGCAACTCTTGCAACGAATTTTCAATGGCCATTCGATGAAACTCACAGCCCATGATATTGATATCGAAATCAACATTTTGACCCACAACAAATTTGGCCTTGGCCAATGCTTCGTTGAATTTTTCGAGTACCTCTTGCAACGGTACGCCTTCTTGTTCGGCCAATGCGGTCGAGATACCGTGCACCTGTTCAGATTCATAGGGAATATTGAACCCGTCAGGTTGTATCAAAAAGTCTTGTTGTTCTACCAAACGCCCCATGTCATCATGCAACTGCCAAGCCAGTTGCACGCATCTTGGCCAGTTATCGGTATCGGTGAAAGGGGCATCCCAACGTTTGGGCAATCCAGTGGTCTCGGTATCAAAAATCAGGTACATAGAAGTATTTTATGCCATAAAAAGCAGTGAATAAAAATAGCCAAAACCCCTATTTTGAAAAAAAGGAGTTTTGAGGAGTTATCAACGGATAAAAACTTCTTTGAAACATTGTAGAATTCGGTATTTAATGTATTTTTGCATCCGCTTTCGGTTGAGCTACGCTCACCGACCGCGAAAAAAGAATTAATAACCAGGGTCGGGCACCCTACTAATTAATGTGATATGCCAGTAAAGATTAGATTGCAACGCCACGGTAAAAAAGGAAAACCCTTCTATTGGATCGTTGCCGCAGACTCCCGGTCAAAAAGA
>JANQOD010000045.1 GCA_028289745.1 Allomuricauda sp.
CAGGTAGATCATATGCTGTATGGGCTGGTTGCCGTGGGCATAGTTGCCCATGTTCATGATCTGCATTTCCCTGATTTCATGAATGGTGAACCCGTAATAAGAATCGTCATATTCGGGAGGCATGTCAAAGACCCCATCCAACATCCCCACAAATGCCTTATTGCCGCCCATAAGTTCAATAAGGCCCTGTACATCATGAAAAACAGACCATGTATAGTGCAGACTATTGCCTTCGGTAAAGGCATCGCCCCACTTCAATGGATTGAAAGGGCTTTGAAAGGAACCGTCCTTGTTTTTGCCCCTCATTAGATTTGTCTCGGGGTCGAACAACTTTTTATAGTTCAACGATTTTTGATAATAGGTATCGGCCAAATCATCTTTCCCCAATGATTTTGCCATTTGCGCGATGGTGAAATCTGCGTAGGCATATTCTAAGGTCCTTGCCGCATTTTCGTGGATTCCCACATCATACGGAACATACCCCAGCTCGTTGTAATATGTCAGCCCTGCCCTTCCAACACTGTTCACGGGCCTTCCGTCGGGCACGGTAGCATTCTTTATGAGAGCATCCAACAGCACTTCCTCATCAAACCCGGTAACGCCCATAAGGTGCGCATCTGCAATGATCGGGGCTGAATTTGAACCGATCATACAATCTCTATGCCCAGGGCTGGCCCATTCGGGCAACCACCCCGATTCTTTGTATGTGTTTGCCAGACCTTGCATAATCTGACCGTTCAGTTCGGGGTACATCAGGTTGAAAAATGGAAATACCGCCCGAAACGTATCCCAAAACCCGTTATCGGTAAACATATATCCCGGTAGCACCTCTCCGTTATAGGGACTGTAGTGAACGATGTTTGCATCTTTATCAAGCTCATAGAACTTTCTGGGAAAAAGCAGTACCCTATAGAGACAAGAATAGAATGTTCGCAGATGGTCTATGTTATCTGTACGTACCGCTATTCTGCCCAACTCTTTTTCCCAAGTTTCCGTTGCGGCTGCCCTGGTCTCTTTAAAGCTCTTGTTTCCGATTTCGCTATCGAGGTTCAACTGGGCCTGTTCAGGGCTGATGAAGGAAGAGGCCACTTTGACATGCACCGCCTCGCCCCGCTTGGTCTTGAACCCAATTATGGCCCCTACATGATCGCCTTCATTATCGGTAGAATTTTCATTCAATTGCCACTCATCGCCCCAAGTATGCACCTCTTCAAAAGGCTTGTCAAATTCGGCCACAAAATAGTTGTGGAAATTTTCAGGAACCCCGCCACTGTTGTTTCTGCAATACCCAATTATCTTTCGCTGTTCGGGTAAAATTTTCACCATAGACCCCTTAAAAAAGGCATCCAAAAGAATATAGGCACTATCGCTATCAGGAAAGGTAAACCGAAAATGGGCGGCCCTTTCTGTGGGGGTCACCTCGACGACCACATCGTAATCTGCCAAATAGACACTGTAATAATCAGGTTTCACGGTCTCTGCCTTATGCGAAAAATGCGAGGCCCGTTCTTCTTCTTTATATTTCAGGTCACCGGTCACGGCCATGAGGGAAAAAGCGGCATAGTCATTGATCCATGGGCTGGGTTGGTGCGTCTGTTTAATTCCGCGAATGGTATGGTCATCATATTTGTAGGTCCAACCATCACCCATTTTTGAGGTCATGGGTGTCCAAAAGTTCATGCCCCAGGGAGTGGCAATCGCCGGATAGGTGTTGCCATTCGATAAACTGAATTCTGAATCGGTGCCCATTAGAGGGTTTACATAATCTACCAAAGAGGTTTCTTCAATGGCACTTGCCCCATCGTTTTGTGTCTTTTGGTTGGTACAAGACATTGCAAATACCAGGAGTATCGCTATAAACACCGCCTTAACACTGCTACATTTCGAAATTTTCACTCTCATCACCTATATATTTTATTTGGATCGGGGAACTCTGTTGCCGATACATCGACCACCACGGGTGTATCTGACATTTCGAACACCAAGGTTCCGCCCTGCATGATTTCTTGGTGTTTGATGAACCATCTGTTCAAGGTTTCTCCATTCAATGTAATGCTTTTTACATACTTATAGCCATCCCCAAAATTTTTTGCTTCAATAGTAAAAACGTTGCTATTGGGGAGTCGGATGCTTGCTTTTTCAAACAATGGACTCCCGAAATCGTATATTCCCTGGGCCGCATTCACGGGATATAGGCCCAAAGCGCTCAATATGTACCAAGAAGACATTTGCCCACAGTCTTCATTGCCGCAATGCCCATCAGGTTGGTTTTTATACTGTTCTTCCCTGATTTTTTTGACAAGCTCTTGGGTCTTATGGGGTTTTCCCACATAGTTGTACAAATAGGCAACGTGATGACTGGGTTCATTGCCATGGGCATATTGACCT
>JANQOD010000066.1 GCA_028289745.1 Allomuricauda sp.
CCAATTACAGTTTTCGAAAATCAAATGATGACAAGCTGGTACTCTTGGGCGAGACCGATGAGTACGAGCCTTTGAGCCGAGCGGCTTTCTATATGGCCATGTTGAAAGAAAAGGTCGGTAAGATGCGGGTCAATGCTGAAGAAATCATTCCTGAAAAGAAAGCGGCCAATGAATAGAATCGGTGAGACCACCCTTGAAATCGACCTCTCTGCACTCGAACACAATTTCGATCATTTCAAATCAAGACTCGACCCGCAGACCAAATTTCTGGCTGTGGTCAAGGCATTTGCCTATGGCAGTGATATGATGTCTATAGCCAAAAAGCTTGAGGCCTTGAATGTTGACTACTTTGCTGTGGCCTATGTCAAAGAAGGGGTGCTGTTGCGCGATGCCGGCATCGAAACTCCCATTTTGGTACTGCACCCCCAGGTAACCAATTTTAGCGAGCTCATAGACCGCAACCTAGAGCCCAGTCTTTATTCACGACGAATATTGCGTGAATTTTTAAACGTGACCAAAGAAAAAACGCGACATAGGTATCCTGTACACCTCAAATTCAATACGGGCTTGAACCGTCTAGGATTTTGGGAAAACGATGTGGATCATGTCTCGAAAGCGCTGGAAGGAAGGGACGAGCTCGAAATAGTTTCTGTTTTTTCGCACTTGGCCGCTTCAGAAGATGAAAATGAACGTGCCTTCAGTCTTCAACAAATCGATACCTTTAAAAAAATCAGTACAGCGCTCACCCAAAAACTGGGGCATCGGCCCGTACGACATATACTGAACACATCGGGCATTGTCAATTATCCTGAAGCACAGTTCGAAATGGTACGTAGTGGTATCGGGCTATATGGGTATGGTAACCATCATGTGATTGATGAAACACTCAAACCCGTTGCCACACTAAAAACCGTTATTTCACAAATGCACAAAATAGAACCCGAAGAAAGTGTTGGCTATAACCGTGCTTTCAAATCAGACGGCTATCGGGTCACGGCCACGCTTCCCATTGGCCATGCCGATGGTATAGGAAGGCGGTATGGGCAGGGCAAGACCCATGTCTTTGTCAAGGGGGAAAAAGCGCTGATTATCGGTAATGTCTGCATGGACATGATCATGATCGATGTCACTGATATCGATTGTGAAGAGGGTGATGAGGTCATCATTTTTGGAGGAAAGCATTCAGCAGAAGAATTCGCCGCTTCGGCCAATACGATTTCTTACGAAATATTGACCGCCATCTCGCAACGGGTCAAACGGCTGATCATCCCTTAAATTATATAAACTTCTATTGCTCTACATCGCTTTTTTGCCTACATTGTTCCCGTATTAACCAATTAAACATAGAAATGGGATTTGTCAGCGAATTCAAAGATTTCGCCATGAAAGGAAACCTCGTCGATATTGCCGTAGGTTTCGTCATGGGTGCCGCTTTCAACAAGGTGGTGGCCTCTTTTACCGGAGGCATCGTTTCTCCTCTCATCGGGCTCTTGTTCGATACGGATTTTAAAAACCTAAAATACATTCTTAAAGAAGGAACCATGAACGATGCAGGTGAAAAAGTTGGCGAAGTCGCCGTTCTATATGGTGATTTTCTCACCAATGTGATCGACTTCTTGATCGTGGCATTTGTCATGTTCTTAATCGTCAAAGGCGTCAACAAAATGAAGAAGAAAGAAGAGCCGGCACCAGATCCCGGGCCATCAGAAAAAGATCTTTTGATGGAAATACGCGATGCTTTGAAAAAATAATGGCCGTTAGCGGCAGACCGCTACACCAAGTTTAACCCAAACCACCATGACAAAACATGGTGGTTGTTTTATTTATAACAATCTGTGATTTTTTGAAATACGTTTCAAGAAGTATTGTACAACCAAATACGTGCATTACATTTGCTCTCTAAAATCAAATGCAATGAAAGTAGCAGTTGTAGGAGCGACAGGCATGGTAGGTGAAGTGATGCTAAAGGTGTTGGCCGAACGAAATTTTCCGATAACCGAGTTGTTATTGGTCGCCTCTG
>JANQOD010000086.1 GCA_028289745.1 Allomuricauda sp.
GCCAAGGCCGTGCATGATCATTTCGTTCACCGAGGTATAGTCAGAGACCACAAAGCCGTCAAAACCCCAACGATTGCGCAACAGATCGGTCAATAGCCATTTGTTTCCACTGGCTGGTATACCGTCGATATCGTTAAAAGAGGTCATGGCACTGGCGACCCCGGCATCAACGGCCGCTTTGTACGGAGGGAGATATTGATTGAACATTTTCACTTTGCCCATGTCAACGGTATGGTAATCACGCCCCGCTTCAACAGCTCCATAAAGGGCCATGTGCTTGACACAGGCCAACATGGTATTGGGGGCCGCCAAATCATTGGCCTGATAGCCCTTGACCATTGCCTTGGCCACTGCCGAGCCTAAAAAAGGGTCTTCACCCGCCCCTTCTGCGATACGGCCCCAGCGGGGGTCTCGGGCTATATCGACCATAGGGGAAAAGTTCCACATGATACCATCAGCTGTAGCTTCGGTCGCGGCCATGCGGGCCGCTTTTTCGATCAAGTCCATATCCCAACTGCATGAAAGCCCCAAGGGAATGGGGTAGGTGGTCTTATACCCATGAATGACATCTGAACCGATCAATAGCGGAATTTTCAATCGACTGTTCTCTACAGCCAATTTTTGGGCCATACGAACACGTTCGGGGCCAGATACCCCAAACAGGCCGCCCACTTGACCCGCTTTTATTTTGGCCTCTACATTTTCGCTGACCACCGAACCGGTGGCTACGCCACCACCTGGTGTCAACAGGTTTAACTGACCAATTTTTTCCTCTATGGTCATTTGTTTCAGCAAAGCTTCCACTTCGGGAATGTTTCCCTGGGTCTGTGACAGCAGACCGCCAACAACAAAAAGCTGAAAAAGAAAAATGATATGGTATTTTCTTAAAATCATGTTCTAAACAATTACTAGATCAATTCTATTCTTTGTGAAACCAAAAAGTGATTCAATTGCTATATTGGAAGCCCAGTTTGTCAAGACCTGCCCTCACATCTTCATTTTGCATAAAAAGATTCCATAATAATCCTGTTCGGTGATTTTCTATCATGATGATTTGAGGTCCTTGGTCGATGGCCAAATAAGCCTCGGCCACCCAAAAATTATGCTCAGGGCTGAACGCATCGTAGAAACCTGCGGGGCCCAACAACTCATCTTTGTGTCGGTAAAAGTAATGCATGGCACGAAGCGACTCGGTAGGGGTGTAGGGAATGGAACTTATAGCTGCTGTGGGAGATATCACCCCTGTGTCATTTGAGGGGCTATGGGCGTTGTAGCCCATGTTTCCTTCACTGTTTCGTGTATAACTTGCCGTTAATCCCCAACAATCTTCTCCGTAATCCTCAAAGTTTTTTGGATTTTCAACACAGTAGTTATAGTTAATTTTAGAATGGTTGGCATTCACATTCCAATAATTCACATAGTCATCGGAAAGACCCCTGGGCTTTAAACCTAGATATGAATAATGTGCCCAAAACAAAGGACCGCCATATGGGGCATTGCCCGCATGGTCGACCAATAGGGGAATGTTATATTTAGTTTCGTTTGAAGTAATGTTTCCGTTAGAGGCCCATCCGTTGGTGTATACCTCTTTTTCAATACTATAATCGGGCGAAGCAGCAGCCAAAACGTATGTGATCAATACCTCATTGTAGCCCTTGAGCTCAAGATTGATATCAAAGCCAAAATTAGGACTCCAATGCCAATACAAGGCATTCCTGTTCTGTGTGTACCAGTTCCATTCGACACCTTTCCAAAGGTCATCGGCCTGTTGCGCCAATATCTTTTCTTCATCAGCGCCGTCTTCAAAATATTCTTTTACACAAATCAGCCCCTGCACCAAAAATGCGGTCTCGACCAGATCTCCACCATTATCTTTGGGGCTGAATGGGATCACCGAACCATTGGTGCCATTGATCCAGTGCGACCATGCACCATGAAAGCGGTCTGCGTTTTCAAGAAAGTCGAGAAGAATCTCTAGCCGTTCCACACCTTGATTACGAGAGATGTACCCCCTTTCGATGCCCACCAATAAGGCCATTATGCCAAAACCGGTACCACCAGCGGTGACCACATGGGCATCTCTGCCAGGATCATTGGGGTGGTAGCGTTCTCGAGCGCCACCAGAGTTTTCCTCGGCAAAATCCCAGAAATACTTAAAGGTTTCCCGTTGGGTGAGATCCAAAAGTTCTTCATCGCTTATAGTGGGTTCGTCATTGGGGGGTGTACCTGTATCGTCATCGGGAAATTCAATGGGCGTATAGGTATAATCATCCTTGCCGTTACACGAAAAAAACAGGGCTATTATCGCCAGAAAAAAAAAGGTACTTTTACCCATCCTTTTTCAAATAAGGGCTCTGGAAGCCCAATTTATTGAGTCCATTCTGTACTTCACCATTTGCCATGAACAGTTTCCACAATAATCGACTTCTATAATTTTCAACCATAACCGGAATCGGGCCTTGATCTATGGCCAAATATCGTGGCAAATACCAGTCTTTTTCAAAACTAAAAGCATCATAGGGCCCGTATTTGCCAATGAGGCTGTCTTGTTCAGTGTAAAGGTGCCGTAAAAATCTCATGCTCTCTTTCGGTGTATAAGGCATGGAAGAGAGTGCAGCAGTGGGTGAAATGACCCCGATATCTTTATCGGGCCTGTGCCCTGCATAGCCCTTCGGGGAATAGCTAGAGGTCAATCCCCAGCAATCTTCACCATAACCTTCATAACCTTTTGGGTTCTCGACACAATGCCTGTAGTGTATCATGGCATGGTTGGTATTGAGCTTCCAATAATCGCCATATTGATCGGTGAGTCCATCGGGGTCAAGCCCTAGATACGAATAATGGGCCCAGAACAAAGGTCCGACCGGAGATGAATCATGTTCATAATGGTCGAGCTCGGTTTTCAATCCATAATAAGTAGTGTCATTGACAATGGCACCGTTTCTGGCCCACCCTTTCTCATATACTTCTTTGTTGACGGGATGGGTAGGCGATGCCGCTGCCAAGATGTACATGATCAGGCATTCATTGTATCCGCCCACTGGAAAATTCATGTCCCAACCATGATCTGGACTCCAGTGCCAGTACAGCACTTTTTCACCTCCTTTGGTGTACCAGTCCCATTCGACCTCTTCCCAAAGTTTTTGGATTCTTTGTGCCAGTTTTTGTTCACGATCGTTCCCGTCCCTGAAATATTCTTTCACGGTCAACAGTCCTTGTATGAGAAAAGCCGTTTCCACCAAATCGCCCCCATTGTCTTTGGGGCTAAAAGGTGATGTTTTACCATCGGGTTTTAGCCAATGGGGCCATGCCCCGTGAAAGCGATCTGCCTTTTCGAGAAAACCCACGGCTCTTTCAAATCGTTCAAGAGCTTGTTCGCGGGTTATAAAGCCACGTTCAATACCTACCACAATGGCCATTAACCCAAAGCCAGAACCACCAATGGTGATGATATCTTTATCATGGGCGGGGTAAATGTTGTCTAGATGGATGCGCTCTCGGGCAAGACCAGAGGTTGGTTCGGCACCGTCCCAGAAATAATTGAAGGTCTGAAGTTGCAACAAATCCAACAATTCTTCATCAGAATAGGTCGAATTTGACACATTTTCAGCAAGAGAATCTTTTTTGGTGGTTTTCTGGCCATTGCACCCCGCTACTAAAGATGCAACGGCCAAGAAAACAGAGATTAAAACTAACCGCATTGAAAATTAAAACTAACTCAAATAAATATTTATCTTAATCGTTCATCATGATTTCTTCGATTTCCTCTTGTGTCAACGCTTTGTCAAACACGAAAAGATCATCGATGTAACTTAGATCCGAGAGATGGTTCCAACCTATAAAGTTTGGAGCACCGGAACCTACGGACAGGATAGTGCAGTTTTCCCAATTCATGGTTTTTCCACTCATATCTCCCATATTGGCGACGGCCGTTCCATTGAAATAAATTTTGGTCTCGGTATCAGATACTGTGAATGCTATGTGCACCCATTCGTTTGCCGTGGCATCGAGCACATCTCCATCGTTCCAGACATTATCTTCCACTGTGCCCACATGTAGCTTTATTCGCTGCTCATCGGCACTGCCCTCCCTGAACAATCTAAAACCGGCAGAAAGGTCATTGTCTGTACCGTTCATCGGAGGGCTGACAGTCAAAATGCCGCCCCTATCGGGATCTGAATTGACTTTGTACCAAAAAGCTGCACTGAACTGGTTACTGAACAACCCATCTATGGGAAATGTCAGATACGAATCGGCGGCCCCTGCATATGCATCGGTACCCACTTGACTTTCACCTGCAAAGCCCGGTGTGCCCTCAACAGTCGGATCGATATTGTTGTTTGCGTCTGTATTGGTGCCATCAAAAGGCAAATAAAGGGTAGAACCGAAATTCTTTGGTGTAAACGTTCCACCGGCCACTTCAGCCACTTCTTCGGGGGTCAGTGCTTTTGAGAAAAACCTCAAATCATCGATACTGCTCAGGTCAGAAAGATGGTTCCAATAGCTAAAGGTAGGCCCACCTGAACCGATAACAAAATCACCAACACCTGTCCAATCGATGGGGGCCGACATATCTGATGATCGTACCTCTTGGCCATTGAAGTATATGGCATTTTTATCGCTGGCTATGGTAATGGCAATATGCACCCACTCACCGGCTGTGGGATCGATAACATCACCATCGTTCCAACTTTCACCTGTTCCGGTACCCACGTTCAGTTTGATGCGTTGTTCGGTTGCAGAACCTTCACGGAAAAGGCGGAACCCTTGAAATCTATCGGTTTCATCATCGCCGATGACCAAGATACCGGCACGATCTGGATCGGCATTGACCTTGTACCAGAACGAAGCACTGAATTCGGCAGAAGTGAGGCCGTCTGAAGGATAGGTCAGATAA
>JANQOD010000094.1 GCA_028289745.1 Allomuricauda sp.
AAAGATGATATATGTCATTTTTTAGACCATTGGGTAAAAGTAGTTTTACGCGCAAATTCAGGTAGGTATGAGCGTCATTTATGTGTTGTTGGCCATCAGTATTACTGTCGCGGTCTTCTTTTTTGTGGCTTTTGTGCTATCTGTAAAGAGCGGCCAATATGACGATGCCTATACCCCATCGGTTCGTATGCTGTTTGAAGACGAACTGGTCAAAGACAAAACCGAAGAAGACGAACTAAATAAAAGTGAAAACCAATAATTATGGAAGTACAGCAGTTTCATTACGATAATAAAATCGTACAAAAGTTCCTTTATGCCACAATACTCTGGGGTGTTGTCGGTATGCTGGTGGGCCTGCTATTGGCCTTTATGTTTTTGTTTCCCAACATTACCGATGGTATCTCATGGTTGAGTTTCGGTAGAATAAGGCCACTGCACACCAATGCCGTGATCTTTGCTTTTGTGGGGAATGCCATCTTTGCCGGGGTCTACTACTCATTGCAACGGTTATTGAAGGCAAGAATGTTCAGCGATGCACTCAGCAATATCAATTTCTGGGGTTGGCAGCTGATCATCGTGGCCGCGGCCATTACTTTGCCGTTGGGCATCACCACCTCAAAAGAATATGCCGAGCTTGAATGGCCCATTGATATTGCCATTGCTTTGATCTGGGTGGTATTTGGTTGGAACATGATCGGCACTATCTTAAAAAGAAGGCAGCGCCACCTGTATGTGGCCATATGGTTCTATCTCGCCACTTTTGTAACGGTGGCGGTACTGCATATTTTTAATAGTCTTGAACTACCGGTTTCTGCATTAAAGAGCTATTCGGTATATGCTGGGGTACAAGATGCCCTGGTACAGTGGTGGTACGGCCACAATGCAGTGGCCTTCTTCTTGACCACTCCCTTTTTGGGGCTTATGTACTACTTTGTGCCCAAGGCCGCCAATAGGCCCGTATATTCCTATAGACTTTCAATTGTACACTTCTGGTCGTTGATCTTTATCTATATCTGGGCAGGACCGCACCACCTGCTGTATTCTTCTTTGCCCGATTGGGCTCAGAATTTGGGTGTGGTCTTCTCTGTAATGTTGATAGCCCCCTCTTGGGGTGGTATGATCAACGGTCTGTTGACATTGCGCGGCGTATGGGATAAAGTGCGAACCGACCCTGTGTTGAAGTTCATGGTCGTCGCCATTACCGGTTATGGTATGGCCACCTTTGAAGGGCCAATGCTATCGCTTAAAAATGTGAATGCCATTGCACACTTCAGTGACTGGATCATCGCCCACGTACACGTAGGGGCCTTGGCATGGAACGGTTTCTTGACATTTGGTATGATCTATTGGCTCGTGCCCAGAATGTTCAAGACTACCTTGCATTCAAAGGGCTTGGCCAATTTCCACTTTTGGATCGGTACCTTGGGTATTGTGCTCTATGCCTTGCCGATGTACGTGGCCGGTTTTACACAGGCTTTGATGTGGAAAGATTTCAACCCAGATGGCAGCTTGGTGTATGGTAACTTTTTGGAGACCGTAGAGCAGATCATCCCCATGTACTGGATGCGGGCCATAGGAGGTACGCTTTACATCGTGGGTATGTTGATTTTGGTGTACAATATCGTGCTGACCATTAGAAAGGGAAGCGCCGTAGAAGATGAATTGGCCGAGGCACCTGCTTTGACCCGTGTGACCAAGAAAAGAACCGCTGGCGAAACCTTGCACAATTGGTTGGAAAGAAGACCGATTCAAATGACCATTTGGGCGACCATAGCCATTTTGATCGGCGGTATCGTTCAAATCGTGCCCACCATTTTGGTGAAATCAAACATTCCGACCATCACCAGTGTGAAGCCCTATACACCCCTTGAACTAGAAGGGCGCGACCTCTACATACGCGAGGGCTGTGTGGGTTGCCACTCACAGATGATACGACCCTTTAGAAGCGAGGTAGAACGTTATGGTGAATATGCCAAAGCCGGTGAGTTTGTCTATGACCACCCATTTCTATGGGGCAGTAAACGTACTGGTCCCGATCTGCTCCGTATCGGTGGAAAATACTCTGACAACTGGCACCTGAACCACATGTTGGATCCGCAAAGCACCTCTGCAGGTTCAATAATGCCGGCGTATCAGTGGTTGGTAAGAAATGAACATGATAGGAGTGCGGTCGAAGCTAAGATGCGCACCATGGTCAAATTGGGTGTGCCGTACACCGATGAAGACATTGCCAACGCACAACAATCGATGGCCGAACAGGCAGAGCAGATTGAAAAGAACCTGTATTCAGATCCTGAGTTCGTGAGAACCTATGAGGCAGATAAAAAGTATGCACAGGAAAACGGCCAGGATTTTATAGAGATGCGCGATCGCGAGATCGTGGCGTTGATTGCCTATCTACAGCGTTTGGGCACCGATATCAAGGTGAAGGACACAGAAGAATTACTATCTCAAAACAAATAAGACATGTTGAAATTCGTAAAAAACCATATGGAAAGCATCGAAGGTATAGCGACCTACCCGATGATATCATTGCTGATCTTCTTCGTGTTCTTTGCACTGTTGTTCTGGTGGGTGTTCACTGCCTCGAAGGCACATATAAAAGAAATGGGTGAATTGCCCCTTGATAATGATAACCAATAAAAAACAAGATTATGATTTCTAGAATTCCATGGTGGATAAGGGTTCCGGTACTGTTCTTCATCATCTTCGGACTGATGGAATATTTTATCGATTCAGGTGATAAGCCGGCCTTTATCGAATATCCGATAACACAGTTTTTCTTGTTGATGGTGCTACTGATCTTGGTGGCCATTGAGTTGATCTTGCGTTCGATTGAGAATATTATGTTCAGAACACTCTCACCCGAGGCGCAAGAACGATATTTGGCGGCAAAGAACAAGAAACCAGAGTATAAGTGGGTTGAGAACCTCAAAAGACGGTTGACCAGAAGTAAGTCGATCGAAAGAGAGGGCGAAATCATTTTAGATCACAATTATGACGGTATTCGAGAGCTCGACAATGTCTTGCCGCCCTGGTGGGTCTATCTCTTCTACGTCACCATTATTTTTGGTGCGGTGTATTTGGCGCGTTTCCATATAGTCGGTGATTATACCCAAGCAGAAGAATATGACCAAGAAGTTGCGGCGGCCAGAATAGCCATAGAAGAATACAAGAAAACGGCAAAAGACCTGGTCGATGTAAATACTGTTGAATTGCTGACCGATGCTTCAGATCTGAGTGCGGGCGAGAAAATATTCACAGTGAACTGTGTCGTTTGCCATATGGCAGATGGCGGCGGTGGTATCGGGCCCAACCTGACCGATGAATACTGGATCTTGGGCGGTGGCATCAAAAATGTCTTCAATACCATTTCAGAAGGGGGTCGTGACGGTAAGGGAATGGTAGCTTGGAAAAACGTGTTGAAACCCGCCGAAATGGCCCAAGTGGCTAGTTATTTGTTGCAATTTCAAGGTACCACTCCCGCTAACCCGAAGGCACCTGAAGGTGAAATATGGATAGATCCCGATGCACCGCAAGAGCCAGAAAATACGGAAGAAGAAACCCCGATTGAACAGGTTTCAGATTCTACCGATGTCGTAATGAATTAGAAATGTTCTTCCTCGATCGAGGAAGGACTGTAAAAAGGCGGCCAAACAAAGGCGACTGCCCAAATTGCAAATGGAAGAGAATTTTAGGGATTCAATAGCGACAGTGACCGCCGAAGGCAAGCGAGCATGGATTTTTCCTAAAAAACCAAGTGGCCGATATTATGACTATAGAAAGCTGGTGAGCTATTTTCTATTGGGCTTCCTTTTTGCCGCTCCATTTGTAAAAATAAACGGCCATCAGTTTTTGATGTTCAACGTGCTGGAGCGTCGCTTCAATATCTTTGGATTTCCGTTTTGGCCACAAGACTTTCACCTGTTCGTCATTTCGATGATCATCGGGGTCATATTCATCGCCCTTTTTACAGTGGCTTTCGGAAGGATTTTTTGTGGATGGATATGCCCACAGACCATTTTTATGGAAATGATCTTTCGCCGCGTCGAGTATTGGATCGACGGTGACCGTGGGGCGCAGATGCGCCTTGATAAAGCTCCTTGGACAGCCAGAAAGATCAGAAAAAGGGTGTTGAAATGGATTATCTTTTTCATCATCTCCTTTTTGATCGCCAATGTTTTCTTGGCCTATCTTATCAGCAGTGATACGCTGATCAGGTACATCACCGATGGTCCGATGGCCCACTTGAGCACCATGGTATCGTTGTTGATATTTACTGCGGTATTCTATTTTGTCTTTGCGTGGTTCAGGGAACAGGTCTGTATCATCGCCTGCCCGTATGGTCGGTTACAGGGTGTTCTGCTTGATGATAAATCAATAGTTGTGGCCTATGACCACAAACGGGGCGAGGGAGAGAACGGTAGAAAAAAATTTCGAAAACATGAAGACCGTGATGCGTTGGGCCATGGCGACTGTATCGACTGTTTTCAATGTGTCAATGTTTGCCCCACAGGTATTGACATTCGTAATGGCACCCAATTGGAATGTGTGAACTGTACGGCCTGCATTGACGAGTGCGACCATATCATGGAGAGTATCGACAGGCCCAAAGGCTTGATCCGATATGCGAGCGAACAAGAGATCACCGATAAGAAAAAGTTTCGCTTTACGACCCGAATGAAAGGGTATACAGGGGTATTGACGATCTTGATAGGGGTGTTGGTGGGCATGCTTTTTCTCAGAAATGAAATCGAGGCCAATATTCTCAGGTTGCCCGGGCAATTGTACGAGCGAAAAGAGAACAATATCATCAGCAATGTATATACTTACAAATTGGTCAACAAAACCACCAAAGACATCGATGATGTCAATTTTAAGCTGTTATCGCACAATGGTACGATAAACATGGTCTCGCAAGACAGTTTTCAAGTACCTGCAGAGGCATTGGCAGAGGGTACTTTGTTCATTGAGATCAACAATTCGGCACTGAACGGTGACAAAGACAAATTGAAGATAGGCATTTACAGCGGTAATGAACTGATAGAAACCACGGTGACACAATTTTTGGCACCGAGAAGTTATAACTAATCGCGGGGTATGAACCGATCTACCGTATCGAGTAGATTATCTTACTTCGTCAACAATAGATAAGAAATATGAGAATTAATTGGGGAACAGCGATCGTTCTGGCATTTATAGGGTTTATCGCCTTTATCATGTATTTCGTAATACGAATGAACATTGATGATCGGGCCAATCACGATTTGGTGACTGATGAGTATTACAAAAAAGAACTAGCCTATCAAGAAGAGATCGATCAAGCCAATGAAGCGATAAAAATGGATGCAGTGCTCAAAATCGAGAAAACCACCGATGGCTTTTTGGTAAGGTTCCCTGAACAATTCGATCCCAAAGATATCACTGGTGAAGTGTCCCTCTATAGACCGTCGAACAGGCATTTGGATTTTAACTTTCCTATAAGTTTGTCCAATACACATTTGCTCATACCTGACAATCGCCTGCTAG
>JANQOD010000097.1 GCA_028289745.1 Allomuricauda sp.
GCCACAAATTGTCCGAATTTATTTCGGTACTTTTTTTGCTGTAAACTTTTCACCAATTTGATTTGGTTTTTCGTAACCATTAAATAACGTATTTTTGGCTTCTATGAGTGGTTTTACAGTACGAGGTATCTGGGCAAAAATAGGACTATTACTGCTCATGTTTGCCCATTTCGGCTGCAACACCCTAAAAAAAGTTGGCGAAGATGAACTGTTGTTGACCAAAAATACCATCTACGCAGATGAAGAGCAAGTCAATGAAGAAAAAGTCAAAAATCTCATCCTTCAAAGGCCCAACAGCAACCTTTTGGGCTATCCACTTCGATTGAACCTTTACAACCTAGCCAAAGACGATCCCGATTCTTTGTTCAGAGACTGGTTGTACCGAAAAGAAAAGCGTGAAAAAAGACTCTCGACCCTTTTATCAAAAAAGCAAGTGAATGCCTTGGGCAACTCATTCGTGGTCAAGGGCATGAGTGAATTCTTGAAACGTATCGGTGAACCACCCGCCATTATTGATACGGTCAAGACCAATAAATCTGCAGACCTGATAAAAGCCTACTATGGCAGCAAGGGATTTTTTAACAATTCAGTCGATTATGACATCGTTAAAGGGAAAAGAAAAAAAAGGGCTGTAATCGATTATAAAATCCATCTGGGCAAGCCCTTCATCATCGATTCGCTCTTGACCGACATCGCATCTCAACAATTAGACTCCATATATCAGAGCAATACCGACGGTTCATTCGTGAAAGAGGGCAAACAATTTGATTTGGCCGATTTCGACAATGAACGCAAACGGTTGACCAACCTTTTTCGAAATACCGGGGTCTACAATTTTCAAGAAAGCTCGGTAAACTTTGATGTAGTAAGGGATACCACTAAATTTGCCGATGATCAAAACATGGAGGTTACCTTGAACATCAGAAAACCTCGTTCAGCCGGTGACAGTATAGGCCCTTCAGCTTCGTATGAAGTACACCGGTTTGAAAAAATAAATATCTATGCAGACTACGAATTCAACGTTAACGCCGATTCGTTGAAATCAATCGATTTTGATAATTATACCATTTTCTACAAAGACAAGCTACGCTATAGGCCAAAGGCCCTAACAGATGCCATATTCTTTGAGAAAGATAGCATTTACCGCGAAATCGATAAAATTCGTACCACCCGTCAGATTACGAATCTCAATGCATTTAGATACCCAAACATCGAATTCATACCTGATACGACCAAAGCACGCCTTATCTCTAATGTATACCTTTCTTCGAGGCCTAAATACTCACTGGGGCTTGACCTAGATGTTACCCATTCGAACATACAACAGGTGGGTACTGCCTTTAGTACCTCGGTGACCTCTCGAAATGTGTTTGGCGGAGCGGAAACCCTCAACATTTCTGCCAGGGGGTCCATAGGTCTATTGAGCGATGCCTCATTGTCTGATGAGACGTTCACTTCAGAAATTGGGGGGGATGTGAACATCACCTTTCCCAGAATTTGGTTTCCATTCAACACTGAAAGTGTAATTCCGTACTACATGTTGCCGCAGACCAGAATGTCTGTCGGTACCAACTTTCAAAGAAATATCGGACTTGACAGGCAATCATTGAATACCGTACTATCTTACAACTGGTCACCAACCGATTTTCTCAAGAACAATATAGAGCTGTTGAACATTGAATTTGTGCGCAATACCAATGTAGACAACTTCTTCAATGTCTACAGCAATACCTATGACCGTCTTGATGATATCGCCAATGACTTTGAAGACAATGTAGACTTTGCGGAGTTCTATGATGAAAATATCGATCCTGATCGGGATCCTGACACAGAGCTTGACCTGACCATACCCGATGGGGCCAACGATTTTATCGATGCGGTCACGGTTCCGGGCTTTTCGATATCTCCCGATGATTTAAATGATGTTAGAAGCATCAGGGAACGTAGGGACAGGTTGACCGAGAACAATCTCATCTTCGCTTCCAACTATACCTTCACCAAAAACAACAAAGTGGGCATCAATGACCTTGCTTTCTATCAATTCAGGTTCAAGATCGAAAGTGCCGGTAACCTCTTATCTGCCGTTTCGAACATTATTCCCTATGAAAAAAATGACAACAACCAATCATTGGTGTTTGGGGTGCCCTTTTCACAATATGTGAAAACAGAGCTCGACTACATCAAACATTGGCAAACGTCAAGTACTGATGTATTGGCATTTCGCAGCTTTTTTGGTATTGCGATTCCCTATGGAAATTCGACCAGTATACCTTTTGTGCGCAGTTATTTTGCAGGGGGCTCAAACGATAACCGTGCTTGGAATGCTTATGAACTCGGCCCTGGAAGCACTTCGAACGTCAATGATTTCAACGAGGCCAATTTAAAATTGGCGCTGAATCTTGAATACCGTTTTCCAATAGTGGGCGACATCAAAGGTGCTCTTTTTGCCGACGCCGGAAATATTTGGAACGTACTCGATAGCGAAGACAATGAAGACGCTATTTTTTCAGGGTTTGATTCTTTGAGGGATATTGCCCTGGGAACTGGGTTCGGACTACGTTATGATTTTACCTATTTCGTGTTCAGGGTCGACACCGGTTTCAAAACCTATAATCCTGCTGAAGAAGCCTCAAAACGTTGGTTTAGGGACTATAACTTTAGAAATGCCGTATTCAATATAGGTATCAACTATCCTTTCTAAAACCAAATAATTCATTACTTTAATCATTTTATTACTTTTGTTGCCTATTTAACCCATAACTAACTTAAAAACATGTCCCACAATATAAAACCAGG
>JANQOD010000101.1 GCA_028289745.1 Allomuricauda sp.
GGCTGAGCTGTTCTACGATTCATTCGACCTTATTGCTATTCATAGCAGTTTGAACGATTATGCACTGGCTTATGCACTCAACAAACATTTGGGGCTTCGTTTACGACGCAATCAAAAAGACCGGCAACTGAACAACAGTATTTCTTTTCCTGTCTTTGATTGGCTCGATGAAGTGAGTGATTGTGAGTATGTCTTGTTCGGGAACAAGTGTAGAATCGATGAAAACCAAAGATCTGATGGTCTTTTCGAGTTTGACACTTCTATGAGGGCATATTATTTGGTACAAGAGCGGAAAGAAGTTGATTACTTTTTGAAAATCTGCACGGATCAAAACGCCAAAATTTCGCAAATGGCGCAGCATATCAGTTTAATTTTGGGCGTGGTAATGGCCTATGGCCTGGAGGCCGATATGTTAAAGTCTAAGGCAAACCTAATTTTTTAAAAATGCCGACTAAAAAAAAGACCAAGATTGTGGCCACTTTAGGGCCTGCCACAAATAAGCGTGAAACGCTTAAGAACATGATAAAGGCCGGGGTAGATGTCTTTCGCATCAATTTTTCGCATGCGAATTATGATGATGTGGTCGAACGTGTCAACATGATACGTGATCTGAATGAAGAACTCAGTGCCAATACGGCTATTTTAGCAGATCTACAGGGGCCAAAACTTCGGGTAGGGGTCATGGGCGGTGAGGTTGTCGTGGCACCCGACGATGAAATTTCTTTTGTTACCGGAGAACCCTTTGAAGGAAATGCCGAGCGGGTATACATGAACTATAAAAGTTTTCCCAAAGATGTAAGGCCCGGTGAACGAATTCTTCTTGATGACGGTAAACTGATTTTCGAGGTACTATCGTCAAACTCAAAAGACGAGGTGAGGGCCAAGGTTGTTCAAGGAGGGCCATTGAAGTCAAAA
This sequence comes from Allomuricauda sp., assembly GCA_028289745.1. Taxonomy (GTDB): domain Bacteria; phylum Bacteroidota; class Bacteroidia; order Flavobacteriales; family Flavobacteriaceae; genus Flagellimonas_A. Next base: position 916 of record JANQOD010000101.1, read on the forward strand.
AAGGGGGTCAATTTACCCAATACGAACATCTCACTTCCGGCATTGACTGAAAAAGATATCAAAGATGCCATTTTTGCCATAAAGCAAGAGGTTGATTGGATCGCCCTTTCATTCGTGCGCCATAGTCAAGACCTTATCGATCTGCAGAGTCTTGTTAAAGAGCATTCAGAACATAAAATACCCATCATTGCCAAGATAGAAAAGCCGGAAGCAGTTGAAAATATTGATAAGATAGTCGCCTATTGCGATGGAATGATGGTTGCCCGTGGCGATTTGGGCGTCGAAATTCCTGCCCAAGAAGTACCCCTGATTCAAAAGAAACTGGTATTGCGTGCCAAAAAGGCTAGAATACCCGTAATCATCGCCACCCAGATGATGGAAACCATGATCACAAGCCTCACCCCTACCAGGGCCGAAGTAAATGATGTGGCCAACTCGGTTATGGATGGGGCTGACGCTGTAATGCTTTCAGGAGAAACCTCGGTAGGCAACTATCCGATTCAGGTAATCGAAAAAATGACCAGTATCTTAAGAAGCGTTGAAGAGTCAAGTTTGATAACGGTTCCTCAAAACCCACCCCATATTCGAACCAAGAGGTACATAACCAAATCGGTCTGTTATCATGCGGCTTTAATGGCCAATGAGATACAGGCCAAGGCCATTTCTACCCTTACCAATAGCGGGTATACAGCTTTTCAAATTTCGGCTTGGCGGCCAAGTGCCCATATATTGGTCTTCACTTCAAACAAAAGGATACTGACACAATTAAACTTGTTATGGGGGGTCAAGGCCTTTTACTATGATAAGTATGTCTCTACCGATGAGACCATTGAAGATGTGAACGCCATTGCCTGCAAAAAAGGATTTTTAGATGTGGGCGATATGCTCATTAGCCTTGCCGCCATGCCCATAAAAGATAAAGGAATGGTAAATACCCTGCGGGTCACCGAAATAGAGACCTGTAGTTTTTAGGCTACTTCTTTTTCGTAGGCAATGAAGTTGATTACATCGCCTGAGGTGTTATAAACCGGCTCTGCAAGGATTCGGCAATTGTAAGTGCTCCCGTCTTTTCTGTAATTTAGTATGGTCTCTTCAAAAGACTCTTTTTTCTCTATAGCTTCCTTGATCCTTTTTGACGTTTTTTGGCAGGTATCCTTGCCTTGAAAGATTTTGGGGCGTTTGCCCAAAATTTCTTCAGGGGTATAACCGGTCATGAAGAAAATATTGTGTGTTGCATGAACAATTCGCAATTGTGCATCGGTGACCACGATGACAAGACCGTCATTGAGCAAATGGTCTTCAAAAGGTTGCGACGAACTCCACTTATTCCTTTTTGCAATGTTTTTCAAAAGAGAGATGTCTAGATAACTATTGCAAATAGCATCGAAATGTACCGCATAGAAATCCCAAGAAGCCAAAGGAGGGCTTTTGATCGTTAGCGCATCATAAAACCGTTGTGCTGCAGAATCATAGACTTCAAATTCTTTCATATTCTAGAAATTGAGATATTCAAATTATCTGTGATAAATACTTTTATTATGGTATCAATACTACAAAAAACACTGAGGATGAATAAATATTTGGGTAGTATTAACCTTTTTGTTCAACAATTATCTGGTTTAGAAAGAATCATAGGGTGTAAGGATGAACAAAAAAATAGAACAATATATAAGAAACAGCACATCATCATATGAAATTTGAATATCACGATGCTAAAATTGGGGCCCTTTTGGGGTTTACCGACAACATCAAAAAAGACCAAAATGCCTTTACCATTACCAAAGAAACCATTAAGTTTCTTTGGAACCGTCAAGACCTTCCCGTTTCTTTCTCTTTAGATGGCCAAGAGATTGTGCTACATCCAAGGCAACTGGTCACATTGACCTACCTGCAGCATGTTTCATTTGTACATACAGAACTACCAATTGCGGCATTTGTCTTCAATCGTGAATTTTACTGTATCAATGACCACGATAGTGAGGTGTCGTGCAACGGCATACTTTTTTTTGGCACCCAAGACATTCCGATAGTCACCATACCGGAAGCGCAGCGACAACGCTTCAGTTTATTGTATGAAATCTTCATGGAAGAGTTTATGACCTCTGACAAGATTCAGGGTGATATGCTGCAGATGTTGCTCAAGCGCCTTATCATAATGTGCACAAGACTGGCAAAAGAACAGCTTATCGTAAAAGAACTCAACAATGACCAAATCGATATCATAAGAAAATTTAATTTTTTGGTCGACGTTCATTATAAGACAAAAAGAAAAGTCGGTGATTATGCCGATATGTTATTTAAGTCGCCCAAGACACTTTCCAATCTTTTTGCAATCTACAACCAAAAAACGCCACAACAGATCATTCTTGAACGATTGGCACTTGAGGCCAAACGATTGATTCATTTTACCGATAAACAAAATCAAGAAATCGCCTATGAACTTGGGTTCAACGACCCGGCCCATTTTAGCCGATTTTTCAGAAAGATGACCCAGACCACTCCTTCAGAGTATAGGGAAAGCCTGAATTTTTCTGCCTAAGGGAAATTTTGACAAGCGGTCGGGAAATCGCTCCTAACACTTGCCCTCCATTTCAGCCCATCTTTGTGCCATAGTTTAAAAACAAGAATGATGAACGCACAGAGATCGCTTTTTAATCTCATTGAGATTTTCAGAACAAACAAAACTTCGGCAATGTCACCAGTTGCCAAAGAAGAACATTGCAGCAAGAAATACCACCATGATTTCTATTGCGATGCCGAGAAACCTTTTATAAATAATTTTTAATCAGAATAACAATACTATAAACAATTAAGATCATGAGCACATTTAATGTACCCAAAAGGGAAGAAGTAAGCGAAAACAACCAAGCCTTGTTTGATATGCTTGAAAAAACAGTGGGCTTTGTACCGAATCTATATGCCACATATGCGTATTCAAAAAATGCACTTGGCAATTATTTGACACTTTCGGGCGCGAAGACTTCATTGAACACCAAAGAGAAAGAAGTCGTAAACCTGGCAGTAAGCCAAGTGAACGGCTGTTCGTACTGCTTATCTGCGCATACCGCCATCGGTAAGATGAACGGGTTCAGCGATGACCAAATACTGGAATTGCGCCTGGGCAAAGCTTCTTTTGACAATAAACTGGATGCCTTGGCACGTTTGGCCAAGAACATCACCGAAAATAGGGGATCTACAGATGCAGAAGTGGTCGAGAATTTCTTTGCTGCCGGATGGACCAAAGAAAACCTGGTCGATACCATAGTGTTGGTCGGTGACAAAACCATTTCGAACTATCTGCACAAAACGACCGATGTGCCCATTGATTTTCCTGAGGCGCAACCCTTGGAAACAGCTTTGGTATAACATAATTCATCAATAAATCTAAATAGTAAAAAATGAAAAAAACAATCGCAATTTTAGTTTTGACAATCGGCGTGGTGCTTAACGCAAATGCACAAGACAGCATGGTCGATAAATCGGTGAAAACCATTGAATTGGAACAAACCCCGGGAGAATTTACCAAGAAGAGTTTGACCGTCACTGAAGGCACCTATGTTTTTGAGATCAAGAACAATGGTATTGACCACAATGTAGGCTTCGTATTGGTAGAGAAGGGAAAGGACATCAGCAAACCTGAAAACCATATTCAGACCGCTTATGTAACCGCACCGGTAAAAACGGGAGATGCCCAAAAATCAAAACCCACTAAGCTCGAAAAGGGAGAGTACATTTACTTTTGCCCATTGAACCCAACGGCGACAGACAATCTTTTGATTGTAGAATAAGTCGACCTAAATAGTTCAAAGCCCTGACATTTTTTTAGTCGGGGCTTTTTTCTGCCCATTGAACCCCATTGAACAAACTAGGAGCCATATTCTTTGCAAGATAAATAGGCCAATCGCTTTTGTGCACATGGCTTTCGGTCATGGCGCTTTCATAGAGTAGATAAAGCCCCCCAGATATTTTTTCGACCTCCGCCTTTGAGATGTTCACGAAGTTACGTCGCACCAACTCTTCCAGAAACAGCAACAGATACTTTTTTTGTTGGCGGATGACCTCTGCAATTTTTCGATTTTCTTGTGGCAGTTCGCCATAAATTCTTGAAGCCCAACAGCCATAAAAAGCACCATTTCGATACACATCGATCAAATAATCAAAAATGGCCATAAGAGCGGGCTTGCCTATTTTACGACTTTCAGCATAGGCTTTTAGTGCAGAAATAAAGCTGCGATGCCTATGCTCAAGATAAGCGATACAAATAGCATCTTTTGATTCAAAATGGTTATAAAGCGTAGCTTTGGCAATGCCGGCTTCTTTTATTATTTCATTGATTCCGGTATTGTGGTATCCGTTTCTATAAAAGAGTGAACCGGCTGTTTTGAGAATGTGGAGGGCGATATCTGGGGCTGACATGCCTTCAAAGTTAAGAAAGACCGGTTTGTCTACCAGCTTTTTTTCGTTAAAAATCAAATCGTAACTGTACCGAGACCGAATCTTTCTTTGGCTCTGATTTTTTGTCAGGGGTGTTCAGGTTCGAAAGCGATATGCCCAAAAGCCGTACAGAGTTTTCTAGCGAAGACTGGTATAAGAGCTCTTTTGCCATTTCTAGGATCATGGCCTTTTCAGAAATGAAATAGGGCAGGGTCTTACTGCGGGTCTGTAAAGTGAAATCGCTGTACTTTATCTTCAAGGTCACCGTTTTTCCGGCGATTTTCGATTTTTTTAGACGACGCTCCAGTTCTTGCGAGATACTCTCAAGACGTTCCAACATAAAGATCTCGCTGCTCAAGTTTTCACTAAAAGTGCGTTCGGCCCCCACTGACTTCGGAATACGATGAGGCTTGACGGCACTGTTGTGCTGACCGCGAACCACATGGTAGTAATATTTGCCGTTTTTTCCGAAATGCGTATTCAAAAAAACAAGTGATTTTTCTTTTAGGTCCTTGCCTTTGAAAATGCCCAATCTGTACATTTTTTCAGCAGTCACCTTGCCCACGCCATAAAACTTTCGAATATCGAGGTCTTCTAAAAACGAAATGACTTCCTCTGGGTTCACGGTTTTCTGCCCATTGGGCTTGTTGTAATCACTGGCGACCTTGGCGATGAACTTGTTGATCGATATGCCCGCTGAAGCGGTCAGCCCCGTTTTTTCAAAGATCTTTTGTCGTATTTCCTTGGCGATCAAGGTAGCCGAGGGGTTTCCTTTTTTGTTTTCGGTCACGTCTAAATACGCTTCATCCAATGAAAGGGGCTCGACCAGATCGGTATAGTCGAAAAAGATGTTTCGTACCTGTTGCGAGACTTCCTTGTATCTATCAAACCGGGGTTTGACAAAGATGAGATTCGGACAGTTTTTCTTGGCGATATAGCCCGCCATGGCACTACGAACCCCGAATTTTCGTGCCTCATAACTGGCGGCCGATACCACACCGCGTTTTGAACCGCCTCCCACGGCTATGGGTTTCCCCTTTAGTTCGGGATTGTCATGCTGCTCTACGGAAGCATAAAATGCATCCATATCAACATGAATGATCTTTCGTAAGGGGAAGTCCATTTCCATACTATAAATGTATGATAACTTGTAACGAAAAGGGCACGAACAAGAACAACTTGGCCATTTAGAATGGCCCTATCAATAAGGGAAAAGGTGTTGATTCTCTTTTTGAACCGCCCGAGTTCGGTGAAACCTTGTTAAAAAACAAGAAAATGAATTAATATGTTCATATGTTTAAACATAATCATTATCTTAGATGCCCTCTTGGCTTGTCTAACGCTATGCAAAGAAAGACCTCTCAATATTTGCTCCCAGTTTTCAAGAATGGCCGCAATGGTCGCTCATATGATATTTTTCCCTCATTTCCTGTTAAAGGTGGGGCGATCAACGAAGGATACAAAACTTTGGCCCAAGAGATCCTAAAAAAGAAAACAGTGATTCTTGATGGGTATGTTGGCGTTGATTGGAATGAGGTATGTACTTCACTGAGCACGGAACTTCAAAATAATGGTCAAGAAGTATCATTTATTGACGTAACGGACTTTTTAAGACCCGAAAATGAGATTTCATTATTGGTGGCACCTTTTTTGGGAGCAGATGACCCCCTATTTGGATACAAGGCCGATATCAGTCTCTCTGCATATTTTGACAACGAGAAGTTGAAAGACCTCAAATTGGATGAAAGTGCCGATATCAATATTATTTACGGTACCGGGGCCGCCCAAACATCAATTGAAGGTTTTTTGGTCTATTTCGATATTCCGAAGAACGAACTTCAATATCGAATGCGCGCCAATGTCATAACCAATCTCGGTTTTGGCTCCCCTAAAGACCATAAACAAATGTACAAGCACTTCTATTTTGTTGATTGGGAAGTGCTGAACAGGGAAAAAAAAAGATTGTTGCCCCAAATCTCCATTGTGGTAGACCAACAGCGGCCAGACCGTCCTACTTGGATGTCGGGCGATGTGATGAGACAGGGCCTGGCCAGAATGTCAAAAAGGTACTTCAGGGTCAGGCCTTGGTTTGAACCAGGTGTTTGGGGCGGTCAATGGATAAAGGAAAAAATAGAAGACCTAAATCAAGAAGTGCCGAACTATGCTTGGTCTTTTGAGATGATAGTGCCAGAAAATGGATTGGTATTTGAAAGCGATGGTATTCTTTTAGAAATCTCATTTGATATGCTCATGTACCAAGAACGGGAAAATGTCTTGGGCAGGGCAGCAAAAAGATTTGGGGATGAATTTCCGATTCGCTTCGATTTTCTCGACACCTTTGGTGGGGGCAATTTATCGGTACAATGCCATCCATCACCAGCGTATATCAAAAACAATTTTGGTGAAAATTTTACACAAGATGAAACCTATTATATACTTGATGCGGGAAAAGGCGCCAACGTATATCTAGGGTTTCAAAAAGACATTGATTCCGCAGAATTTAAAGAAGCCCTTGTTCATAGCCATAACAGCAAGAAAGTATTGGATGTTGAGCAATACGTACAAAAGCTCCCTGCAAAAAAACACGATCTTTTTTTGATACCGCATGGTACCGTTCACTGTTCAGGGGTTGATAATTTGGTTCTTGAAATCAGTGCCACACCTTATATTTTTACCTTTAAAATGTATGACTGGCAACGGTTAGATCTTGAAGGCAACCCGAGACCCTTGAACATTGAAAGGGCATTTGAGAACCTTAATTTTGAGCGAAGGGGCCAAAAGGTGGCCGAAACATTGATTTCCAGGCCCGTGGTAGAAGCCTCGGGAAAAAATTGGGAGAAAATACATCTGCCCACACATCCCGATCATTTTTATGAAATATATCGATATGATTTCGATGATGAAGTGCATATTGACACCCAAGGGCAATGCCATGTATTGATGTTGGTCGAGGGTGAAAAGATGGTGCTGGGCAGCAATGGGGCCGAACAAGTTTTTCATTATGCAGAGACTTTTGCCGTACCGGCAGCAGCGGGCAAATATAAACTGACCTATAAAGGAAGGGGAAAGGCAAGGGTCATTGTCTCTTTCGTAAAAGATGAAGCATGCTGATCAATTGGCGATGAAAACAAAAAAAACATATTGTCTGCTCGTGAACCTTATGCTGTTGGCCATTGCCTATCCGCAGCAAGAGACGGTCTGGCAAATTGGGCGGTCAGACAATAGTGGAAACGAATTTGCCTTGGCCCCATCGGGGTTCGATAAATTTTTGGAAAAGGATTTTGGATGGGAAGACCGCTATTTTGTAATCGGCCATTCAGAAGAGGATAAGGATTTTCCGTATGTGCTTCCCGGTGCCGAAGATTACTGGGGAGGCACATCAGGATTATCGGGCATACGCCCCCATCAATTGAACCTGTTGTTCGGCATAGCCAAGAAAAAGAAAGGAAACACGTGGAAACTTATTGTGGATATTTTGGACTGCAGCCTTGAAAAGCCACCGTTCTTAAAAATATCCCTAAATGGGCAGTCATGGAAATTTCGCTTAAAAAAAGGAAAGAATGCCGATGCCCTAATTGGAGATATAGGTGATTCACAAGAGCAAATAATTGAAATTCCCCTTGATCCCGAACTACTAAATGAGGGGGGCAATGAGCTTCAATTGACAACTTTAGAGGGAAGTTGGCTGGTGTTTGACCAAGTTAAACTGGAAGCTTCCGGGAACGTACGTTTGCTAAAGCCAAAAGATATATTCATCAAAAAAATACAACCTGCCCATTATGAATTGCTTGAAAATGGCTTAAGGATCCAACCACTTTTGCTAGAGTTGCAACATTTATCGGGAACGCCAGAACTTAGCGTGCAATTGGATGATACCACTGTATTTGGTAAAGTGGTAGAAAATGGCAGACATATTTTTGAGGTGCCCATGCCGGCAGTAGACCGACCAAAAATGAGTCATTACAAAGTATTTGTGAACGGAGAGATCGTCAACGAAAACACTATCAAAAGAACACCACAAAAATTAAATCGCCTATTGGATTATGTGGACACCAAAATTGGTTCGGGCCATTCAAGGTGGATGATAGCCCCAGGTCCGTGGATGCCGTTCGGAATGGCGAAAATAAGTCCCGATAATCAGAACAGCGGTTGGCAGGCAGGCTATCAACCTACTTTTGAAAGTGTCGGCACCTTTAGCCATATTCATGAGTGGACCATGGCGGGGCTGGGTACGTTTCCCACCAATGGGCCTTTGGTCACCGAAATTGGCAATCAGGGAGAACCCGATACCGGGTATCGCTCCCGTATAGACAAAAAAACCGAACAAACCCCTTTGGGCTATTATTCGGTCGTACTGGATGATTACAATATCAAGGCAGAGCTTACGGCCACTACGCGATGTAGCTTTCAACGCTATACCTATCCTGAGAGTGTTCCCGGGTCAAGAATATTGGTCGACCTTAAAATACCTGCTGAGTATGGCTATAACATAAAAGAGGCCCATTTAGAAAAAGTAAGCGATTACAAAATTGTAGGGTACAGCAAACAGGTTTCACCATCGGTCTGGGGCGAGCAGTATTACAGAAAACAAATGGTAGAGGATGGTGACAGACGAAGAAAGTGGGATGAAATCGAACAAGAGTATACCGTCCATTTTGTTATGGAGTTCGATAGGCCCATCACAGAGTTCGGCATTTGGGCAGATGGCCCTGAAAAGGGAAAGAAAGATGTTTCGACTTCAAATGATGTCGATAAGCTTACTTTGGTCAATCCTGATGATGTCGTTGCCTTTGTGGGGTTTGACACTGAAGAAACCCAAGTGGTACAAACAAGAACCGGGCTGTCTTTCGTGAGCATTGAAAATGCGGCCCTCAACTTAAAAGAAGAAATTACAACACCGTTCGGGTGGAGCTTTGAAAAGGTGCGGGGCCATCATGAAACCTCGTGGGAACAGTTATTGGGAAGAGTATTGATAGCCACGGACGATAGATTGGAAAAAACACGATTTTACACCAATATGTATAGGGCATTGGTGAGCCGTAACATATTTAGTGATGTAAACGGTAGTTGGATCGATGCTACCGAACAGGCACGCAAGTTCAAAAATCCTGACAACGTGGCGCTTGGATGTGATGCCTTCTGGAACACCTTCTGGAACCTTAATCAGTTTTGGAACCTGGTCACTCCTGACTGGTCTTCAAAATGGGTGAAATCACAACTGGCCATGTTTGATGCCAATGGCTGGCTGGCCAAAGGGCCTGCAGGAATGGAATATATACCCGTTATGGTGGCAGAGCATGAAATACCGCTGATCGTGTCGGCCTATCAGATGGGGATACGTGATTTCGATGTTGAAAAAGCCTTCAGGGCCATATACAAAATGCAAACGGTTCCCGGTGAAAAAGTGGGCAACGGTTACGCCGGCAATAGAGATTTGGAATCGTATGTAAAATATCGCTATGTGCCCTATAACAAAGGTCGTTTTTCCAATACATTAGAGTACTCGTTCGATGATTTTGCAGTGTCCCAACTTGCCAAGGTACTACATAAAAAAGAAGAATATGCAGCGTTTATAGACAGGGCATATTGGTGGAAAAATGCCATTGACCCCGAAATCGGATATGCCAGGCTTCGACATTCAGATGGTACATGGTATGAGAATTTTGATCCCATCAAAACAGGGGGCAACCATCAATTTGTTGAGGGCAATGCATGGCAACTTACGTTCTTTGTGCCACATGACATTCCCGCCCTAGTTAAAATCATTGGGGAAGACGAATTTGTAAAACGTTTAGATGGCGGCTTCAAGGTGAGCGATATATGGCGATACAATGCCCCCAATGAGCTCTACTGGGATTTTCCCGTCATACAAGGAAACCAGCAATCAATGCATTTTGCCTACCTGTTCAATTGGGCAAAGAAACCATGGCTTACCCAAAAATGGAGCAGGGCCATCATGCAACGTTATTACGGTTATGGCGTGTCGAATGCCTATTTGGGCGATGAAGACCAAGGTCAGATGAGTGGTTGGTTCATCATGTCGGCCCTTGGGCTTTTTCAAACAGACGGTGGCACGAGAGAAGCCCCCATCTATGAAATTGGAAGTCCTCTCTACAAAAAAGCGACCATTCAGTTAGACAATCGATATGGCAGGGGCAAAACATTCACCATTATTGCCAAAAACTCTTCTTTTCTCAATAAATATGTACAAAAAGCGACCCTCAACGGAAAGGAATTGAACAATTTTTGGTTTTCTGCAGATGAATTGACAAAGGGAGGAGAATTGGAATTGACCATGGGTCCGCGACCCAATAAAAGCTGGGGTGTGAACGAACTGCCAAAAAGCCCAAAAAGATGAAATACGCAATAACCATACTTCTTCTTTTATCGTGTCTTATGGGTTGTAATGACCATAAGAATGAAGAGAAAAGGCCTTTACAAAACCTTGTGCAATACATAGATCCACAGATTGGCTCTGTTCATGGGCGATGGTTTTTTTATACCCCTGCGGCCCGACCCTTCGGCATGGCGAAACTGGCACCGCATACCAATGCGTACAATAGTCAGGGAGGATGGGGCCCCACAGGCTATGATGACCGCCACACCTCCATTGAGGGGTTTGGCAATTTTCATGAGTTTCAAATTGGGGGATTGGTGATCATGCCAGCTATCGGATCGTTGAAGACCGTTCCGGGAACCTTGGAAAATCCTGATGAGGGATATCGATCTAGATTCGACAAAGAGACCGAACATGCCGAAGCGGGGTATTACAGTGTTCATTTGACCGATTATGACGTAAGGGCCGAACTGACCTCTACCGAAAGGGTAGGGGTTCATCGATATACCTTTCCAAAAACCGATGAGGCCCATCTCATTATCGATATTGGGCACAAACAGGGCGAGAGCAGCGATGTGACCGATGCCCATGCCCGACTGGTAAATGAAGATGAGGTAGAAGGCTATATTGAAACCTATCCTGAATATGTGAAATTCTGTGACCCAGAAAAAAGGGTAATGATGTATTTTGTGGCCAAACTCAACAAAAAGCCCATAGTGACGGGAAGTTTCATCGATACCGTCAAAAACGAAGGAGCTACCAAAACCAAGGGAATCGACAACGGACTCTACCTAACTTTCCGGATGCATCAAGAAGAGATTTTGGAAATACGGATTGGGTTGAGCTATACCTCGATAGCCAATGCCCGCTTGAACCTGGAAACCGAGACCAAAGGAAAAAATTTCGATGCCATCAAGAACGAATCCAAAAACATTTGGAACAAAAAACTTAACAAAATAGTCGTTGAGGGCGGTAGGGAAAAAGATAGGGTCAAGTTCTATACGGGGCTTTATCATGCCCTATTGGGGCGTGGCCTTTCAAGTGACGCCAATGGCGATTATCCCTTGGTGGATGGAAAAATAGGCAAGACCCCTTTAGATGGTGACGGCAAGCCCAGGTACCATCATTATAATACCGATGGTATATGGGGCGGTTTTTGGAACCTGAGCCAACTCTGGGCCTTGGCCTACCCCGATTATTTTAGCGAGTACGTACAGTCGAACATTGATTTTTACAAAGACAGGGGATGGCTACATGATGGGGCGGCCAACGGTATTTATACCAATGGCGTGCAGACCAATTTTCAAGGTCTTTTGTTGGCCTCTGCCCACAATGTGGGCATTCGTGACTTTGATGTAAAGAAAGCCTATGAGGCCGCCCTGAAAAACGAACTTGAATATCGTGGCAGGGATTTGGGCAACGGAAAATACGATTTGAGCTATTTTGTAAAAGATGGGTATGTGTCGTATAAAGATACCGTGATATCGAATGGCTGGGTGTTCAATTTTGGGGCATCGCACACTTTGGAGTATAGTTTCAGCTCATACGCCGTGGCACAAATGGCCAAGAACATGAAAGATAAAGAAAACCATGAGAGGCTCATGGAGCAGGCAGGGTATTATAAGAATCTGTTCGATTCAGAAACCAAGTTCATACGCCCCAAGCTCGAAAACGGCACCTTTATCGAAGATTTTGACCCTATGAGGGGCTGGGACGGTTTTCAAGAGGGCAATGCGTACCAATACACCTGGTATGTACCCCATGACCCTGCCGGCCTTATCGACCTCATCGGTAAACCCTTGTTCAACGAACGCTTGGAAACCATGTTCACAGCTGCCCAAAAAAGTATGTTCGGGGGTAGCCCAGAAGAGATCCATAGCTTTTCAGGCGTAGAAAAACTTTACAATCACGGTAATCAGCCCTGTTTGCACAATGCTTGGTTGTTTAACTATTCTGGCCAGCCCTGGCTTACCCAAAAATGGGTTCGTACCATTTGCAACGAATTCTATGGAACCGAACCTCTACATGGGTATGGTGTGGGGCAAGACGAAGACCAAGGGCAGTTGGGAGCCTGGTATGTAATGGCCGCTATGGGCCTGTTCGATGTACAGGGGCACACTTCTGCTAAACCAACATTTCAATTTGGAAGCCCCCTGTTCGACAAGATAACCGTTCAGCTCGATAAAAACTATTACCCGGGTAGAGAACTGGTCATCGAAACAAAGAACCAACACTTAGATAATTTGTATGTTAGGTCACTCACCTTTAACGGGAAACCGATTGCCAAAAACTGGATGTACCACAGTGAATTGATGCATGGCGGCAAGCTTGTTTTTGAAATGGCCCCAGAGCCCGATACCGAATGGGGTACGAATACCCCACCCCCCTCGATGTCAAACGAAAATAATAGATGATGAAAAAGATAATCGTATTCGCTTTAGGTTTTTTCCTTATGGGCTGTGCCATCGATAAAGAGAATAAGGAACTGGCCGAAAAAATCCTTTCCAACAAACAATTTGAAGAAGTAAAAGACAGGGCATTGGCAGTTGTCAAAACCGGATTCAACGCGGGAGACGGCTATCGTGAAGTCTGGATACGTGATTACAATACCTTCATCGAACTGGCGGCAGAAGTATACCCAAAAGAAGAACTAAAAGAGAATCTTCTTGTTTTCTTTCGAATGCAGGGTGACGACGGAAACATTATCGATGGGTTTACACCAGCAGAAAAGATAGGCGAAGGAGAGACCGATTTCAGCTACTCAGTATTGGAACCCCGCTATGCGGGCCACAAAAACACGGTGGAGACCGACCAAGAAACCTCTTTGGTACAGACCGTATATAAATATGTCAAAGCCACGGGCGATATGGCTATACTCGATGTAGAGATAGGAGATAAGACCGTGTCGGAACGAATGGAATGGGCCATGGAATTTCTTATGAACGAACGTTTCTCAAAAAAATATGGTCTTCTTTGGGGCGCCACTACCGCTGATTGGGGAGACGTGCAACCAGAACATGGCTGGGGGGTAGACCTCGATGAAAATACACATAGGGCCATAGATATTTACGATAATGCGATGATGATCATCGCATTGAACAATTTGGTCGAACTCTTGCCCCATACAGAAAGTAAATGGCTTCCCATACGCAATCAATTGGCAGAAAATGCGAGAAAACACTTATGGGATTCCAAAAACCAAAAGTTCATTCCGCATATATATTTGAGCGGCTCACCCTTTCCCGAAGACTTCAACGAGAATGAAATATATTACTTCGGCGGAACGGCAGTGGCAATAGAAGCAGACTTACTGTCAGAAGAGGAAGTGTTGGGGTCTATTGAAGAAATGGTATCAAGGGTGAAACAGGCAGGTGCAGCGTCAATTGGCCTTACGCTCTACCCACCTTATCCCGATGGTTTTTTCGTGAACAAAATAATGAATCCCGAATACAGCTATCAAAATGGGGGCGATTGGACCTGGTTCGGAGCTCGTATGATACAACAATTGCTCAGATATGGTTTTCCCAAGCATGCGTATGAACAGCTATTGCCCATGACCGATAGGGTGATAAAGAACGATGGTTTTTATGAATGGTACACGATTGACAACAAACCTGAAGGTTCGGGAACGTTCAGGGGATCGGCCGGGGTACTGTATGTGTCGATCAAGGAAATGGAAGAATGGGCCAAGGCCCAAAACAAGTAAAGATGGACTTTAAACTGGACCAAAAAAGCCCAATACCCTTTCATGCACAAATAGAAGGGTATCTG
>JANQOD010000126.1 GCA_028289745.1 Allomuricauda sp.
GCCATATTATTTGGTGACAGTATTAAGTTTATCGGCAAATTTTGATGTCAATTTCTTGATCTTTGGATCGATGATGAACTGGCAATACGGCTGGCTGCCATGTTCATTGTAATAATTTTGATGGTCTTCTTCGGCCTTGTAAAAGGGTTTTTCTCCAGAAACCACGGTCACAATGGGAGCGGTAAAAACCTGCTCTTTTTCCAATAGCGAAATAAAGCTTTCTGCCTGACTTTTTTGTGCGGCGGTAGTATAGAAAATTTCGCTTCTGTATTGCGTGCCAACATCATTGCCCTGACGGTTCAGTGTAGTCGGGTCATGGGTAGCAAAGAATACCTCGAGCAATTCTTGGTACGAGATCTCTTTTGGGTCAAACGTAATTTTTATGGCTTCTGCATGACCGGTTCTACCCGTACAGATTTCGCGATAGGCCGGATTTTTAATGGTTCCCCCTGTATACCCAGACACTACTTCATGCACCCCTTTAAGCCGTTGAAAGACAGCTTCAGTACACCAAAAACACCCACCGGCCAGGATGACTGTTTCCATTTCGGAATTATTTTGTTTATCCATTCATTATAAAAGTTGAACAAATTTAACAAACAGGAACCCCAATGGCCCTAATTATTCGTTAAAATTTGTAGTCGGAAAGATACTGCAAAACTTATTCTCTGACTGATTTTTTGCAATGCGGTGGATTGATTACTTTCACGCATTGAATGTAACGCCTATGATCAACGCATCGAACATCAAAAAAAGTTTTGGTACGCTAGAAGTACTGAAAGGTGTCGATATTGCTATTCAAAAGGGTGAGATCGTTTCCATTGTTGGGGCTTCGGGTGCGGGCAAGACCACCCTACTGCAGATTTTGGGTACTTTAGACACGCCTTCGAACAAAAAGGAATCTCTACTCCATATCAACGATGTAGATGTACTCAAGTTAAATGACAAGGGTATGGCCCATTTTCGAAACGAGCATGTTGGCTTCATCTTTCAATTTCACCAACTATTGCCCGAGTTTACCGCACATGAAAATGTGTGCATCCCTGCCTTTATAAAAAAGACCCCTCGGGCACAGGCCGAACAACGCGCCAAAGAATTGTTGGACTTTCTGGGGCTTTCAGACCGATATGACCATAAGCCCAATGAGCTTTCAGGAGGCGAGCAACAACGTGTGGCCGTGGCCCGGTCATTGATCAATAATCCTTCGGTCGTTTTTGCCGACGAACCCAGTGGAAACCTTGATTCTGAAAGCGCCGACAACCTGCACAGGTTGTTCTTTAGGCTCAGGGAAGAATTCGGTCAAACTTTTGTCATCGTTACCCATAACCAAGAATTGGCCGATATGGCAGACCGCAAACTCACCATGGTCGATGGTCTGATCGTTTCTTGATCTATGATAACCTCTGAACTAAAGGATTTTTTGAATGCCAAGGCCGAACAGTACGAGCACCCCCGGTTTTTGATAAGTGACCCACTGCAGGTACCCCATCGCTTTGCAAAGAAGAAAGATATCGAGATCAGCGCCTTTTTGACCGCTACCATCGCTTGGGGCAATCGCAAGAGCATTATCAACAATTCGCTGAAGATGATGCAATTGATGGACAATGCCCCTTTTGATTTCATTCTCGATCATACCGAAGATGACCTTACTCGTCTAAAACCCTTTGTGCACAGAACCTTCAACGGTGAAGACCTAAGCTATTTTGTAAAGGCCCTGCAAAATATATATCAACATCATGGAGGGCTTGAAACCGTTTTTACCCATTATCGGTCCGATGCGGGTTTACAACCGGTCATCAGCAGATTCAAAGAACTTTTCTTCAGTCTTCCCCATGCAAGGCGAACTACAAAACACGTGTCAAACCCAGAGAAAGGCTCTGCGGCCAAACGCATCAATATGTTTTTGCGTTGGATGGTGCGCCCAGACACCAAGGGGGTCGATTTCGGACTGTGGAAGGGCATACAACCCGGTCAACTTTCTTGCCCATTAGACGTGCATTCGGGCAATGTGGCCCGAAAACTCAAATTGCTGAAACGGAAGCAAAATGATGCCAAGGCACTAACAGAACTCGATGAAAACCTGCGCAAGCTAGACCCGAAAGACCCTGTGAAGTATGACTTTGCCCTTTTTGGGTTGGGTGTTTTTGAAAAGTTTTAAGGTAGGGAGCAACCTATAATTGGTTCAGCGCTTCTTCTGGCAACAAGACCTTGTCAATAAAATGTACAACGCCGTTCAAAACCATATTATCGACAGAAGTGACCTTAGAAGGTGTACCCGATTTATCAAGAAGATAGACCTTATCTTCGACAATGGATACTTCTAGCGATTCTCCTTGAAATGTATGAAGTATGCCGTGATCCATCAAAACATTTGAGGTCAAACTGCTGTTCTGTATGAAATGATATGACAGAATGGTCACCAAAAGTTCCAATTCTTCTTGGGTATCAAAGTCTGCTATTGAGTCAATGCCATCGAGTGAATCAAAGAGTTGTAAAAAGGCTTCATTGGTAGGAAGGAAAAGAGTAAACTCACTTTGCAACACTTCTTCAAACCGATCGCCCAGTATGCAGATCAAGGCATGCACATCTTCCCTATCAAGCTGATCTAGAAAATGCATCAATGCCATAATCGATTCATCCAACACGATGTCAAGTGCCGATTGCGGTACGAGCACCCTATCAACGATATGAATGACCCCATTGCCCGCAGGGATGTCATTCAACTGAAAATCAACATCGAGCCCCACGGCATCGACCAAAACAAATTCACCGTTACGCTCGACCAAATGCAGGTTGTCTGACCCTGCAAGGGTTTCCAGGTCAGTTTCAAAAAATTCATTGGAGGTCAGCTCAAGTGGGCTTACGTGATATGAGAGTACGGTTCGCAACAAAGCGATCTCAAGTTGGGTGTCAAACTCAACCAGACCGTTCGCGTAATT
>JANQOD010000179.1 GCA_028289745.1 Allomuricauda sp.
GGACTGGAAATCTACGAGCTGCCCACCTCATTGAAGACCGAAGCGATTTCATAGATCAAAAACTTCAATCGTTTCGTGTGAAGGGCACGAACCGAACGGCCATCAAACTCTTTTTTTTGATTTTATCGCTCTTCTTGGTCAACAATATTAAATCGCGTATCCCGTGATGGGGACCTACAGGAATCACCATTCGGCCACCATCTTTCAATTGTTCGACCAATGGCTCGGGAATCTGCTCGGCCCCTGCCGTGACGATGATGGCGTCGAAGGGGGCTTGTTCGGGCCAGCCATCGTAACCGTCCCCCACCCTGACCTTTACATTTTCGTATTGCATCGATTGTAGCAATTTTTCGGCCCTTTTACCCAACTCTGGAATAATCTCAATGGTATAGACCGAATCGACTATTTCTGCCAAAATAGCCGCTTGATAGCCCGAACCCGTACCGATTTCAAGTACCTTTTTGTTCTTCCAAGGTTTAATGGCCTGGGTCATAAAAGCCACCATATAGGGTTGGGAGATGGTC
This sequence comes from Allomuricauda sp., assembly GCA_028289745.1. Lineage (GTDB taxonomy): Bacteria > Bacteroidota > Bacteroidia > Flavobacteriales > Flavobacteriaceae > Flagellimonas_A. Next base: position 525 of record JANQOD010000179.1, read on the forward strand.
TGCTTCATGCCGATTGGCAGTGGGCGATCACTATACGCGTAGATTTGCTGGCTTTCTGGCACAAAAAGATGACGGGGCACCTTAGACATCGCCTTGAGCGTGTTCTTATCATAGATGCCCCGTGCTTTTAATTGGCTCTCTACCATGGTCAAACGCATGCTGGCATAGTCGGTTTGGGAAAGACCGCTATGCCCCAAAAGCATCGTAAGTAGTATTCTAATGAACCATTTCATCTTTTCCCAAATGACCATTTTGCATTGTTTCAGGGTCTTCTAAAACCTCTGCCCCTCGATCCACGGAGCACCCGCGGCTTTCAACTCAGCTTCAATCGCAGGTAAGGTCGTTTCAACCATGTTGCGCAAATTCGATTTCACGCCAATCATTTGTTTTTGTGCCCTCGAGAAAGCCTTTTTATGGCTTTCAGTGGGGCCATAGGTATTGTTCAAGGCCACAAAGCCCACAAAAGCACCATTACCCGGGCTTGGTGGATTTCGCTCACCTACCTCATTTTTGGCAGCGTTGCCCCGCATCACCGTTTTCATGTCGAGCAATTTTTCTTTGGCTGCATGAATTTTTGAATATAGTTGATCTGAAGGGCGTTTCGCTTGTTTAAACGCACGCTTCATGGCATCTACCTTTTTCAATCCGTTTTCAAGATGGGTGTTGATGGCCATCAAGTCTTGTTGATACGCTTGAAAATCTTCCCTGAAGGCATCGATCTCTGAGGTGGGCTTGGGAGGTAATGCTCCATCACGAAGCTTTTTGACCTCGAAATTCATGGGGCCCGCCAAAAGTTTTAGGGTACCATCTATATTTTCATAAAGACCCACTGAATAGGTGCCGGGCGTGGCCATATAGGGCGAACTGGAAAAGTCATCATCATCACTTGGTTTTGGTGCCTTTAACGACACTCCGCTCCTACTGGCATGGGCAAGGTTCCAGGCCACGCGGTTAAACCCTTTTTTGGCAGTGGCTTTGACGGTATTGACCAAATTGCCCCCTACATCTTTTATCATCAACAACAGCCCAGGTTTTGCTTGTTGTTTTTCTTCTTCCAGGGCTTCCCAACCTGGAAAAGGGATATTGGCTTTCTGCTCGGTCAGTTCCTTTTCCTTTTTGACCCGTTGATCTTTCAAAGACTCATACTTCTTTGGAAGGTAGTAGGAGAACACCGCACCAAAGGGTGGATTTTCGGCCACATATTCATTGTTTCCCTGTCCGTATACCCCTTCCTTGGGCACATACCAATAGGCGGGCCGGGTATTGAAAAACTGAACTTCATTCTTTTTTGCAGGGTCAAAATCACGAATGGGCGAAATATCGTCCAGTACATAAAATCCTCTTCCGAAAGAAGCGGCCACCAAATCATTTTCCCTTCGTTGAATGGTAATGTCCCTGAAAGAAATCGTGGGCAGACCGCCCTTTAATTGCTGCCAGCTATTGCCTCCGTCCTTAGTGAAATATATCCCGAACTCTGTGGCGATGAAAAATAGGTTTTTGTCTTCATGGTCTTGTACGATACGCCAAGTCAACAGGGTTTTGGGTAGATTGCCGTTCATGAAGCTCCACGAGCGGCCTTTGTCGGTACTCTTGAGCAGATAGGGCTTAAAATCACCTTCTTTATGGTTGTCAAGTACCAGATAGACCGTATTGGCATCATATAGATCGGCCCGTACATCATTGACAAAAGCTCGATCGGATACTCCCTTAATGCTGCCTAGCATGATTTTACGCCAATTGGCCCCTCCATCTTCGGTCACTTGAAGAATACCATCATCTGTGCCTGCATAGATCAACCCTTCTTGCTTGGGCGACTCGGCCAATGAGGTGATGGTGTTATAATTCGACATGGCTCCTACATCCCAAGGATTGTCCCAGCTTTGCTGTTTGCCCATAATGGGAAGTGCCAACCGTTCTTCATTACGGGTCAAATCATTTGAAATGGCTGTCCACGAATCTCCCCTATTCTCTGACTTCCACACCCGGTAGGAAGCAAAATAGAGACGTGTAGGCTTGTGCGGACTCACCAAAATGGGCGCATCCCAGTTGAAACGCTCATAGGGATCACCTTCAGCGGGTTGCGGTTGTATAAATACCGTTTCACCCGTGGTCTGGTCGATACGCCACAACCAACCCTGTTGAAACTCACCATAGGTGATATCAGGATTACCCGGTTCGGTAGCAGATTGGTGCCCATCGGCCCCAAGGGTAACCCACCAATCATGGTTGAAAATACCAGAAGAGCTTGTGGTTCTCGATGGTCCGCCATGCGAGCCGTTATCTTGTGTGCCCCCATAAATATTATAGAAGGGTTCTGAGTCATCTACGGCTACCTTGTAATACTGGGTGATCGGTAAATTGTCAAAATAACGCCAGGTCTTGGTCAGGTCATACGATTCGTACAAACCGCCATCTGTACCGAACAATACATAATTGGGATCGTCTTTTTTGAAGGCCATCGCATGGCTATCGACATGCTTCTTCTTTTCGTTCATGAAATTAAAGGTCTTGCCGTGGTCAACGGATACCTGCACGTAGTTGCTCATCAGATAAAGGCGGCCCTCTTGGTGCGGTGAAGCATACAATTCTTGATAGTAATGTGGGCCCGTACCCCCAGAAACGGCATCGGATTGCTTAGACCAAGAAGCACCCCCATTTCTGGAAATGAACAGTCCGCCCTTTTTTCTATCCAATTCAATGGCCGCATAGATGACATCGCTGTTGAAAGGTGAAATCGCCAAACCGATTTTTCCCAGGTTTGATTTTGGAATGCCCTGTTTCAGTTCAGTCCATGTTTGGCCGCCATCGGTACTTTTATGAATCCCGGTACCAGGACCACCGCCCATATATGCCGCTACCGTTCGGTGTCTATCCCAGGTGGCCGCATAAAGGGTATTGGGATCTTTGGGGTCTATTTCCATATCGGTTACGCCCGTCCACTCATCATCACCAAGTGTTTTGGTCCATGTGCTTCCACCATCCTCTGAAAGATAAAGGCCGCGCTCACCGCCTTTGTTCCATAACGGCCCTTGTACGGCCACATAGATTTTATTTGAGTTATCAGGATCTATAATAATTTTTGAGATATGCTCTGAGGCATTTAGCCCCTTGTTCTTCCAGGTCTTTCCCTCATCATGGCTGACGTAGATACCATCGCCAAAACCAACATGACGGCCGCCCACGTTTTCACCCGTACCCACCCAAACAGTGGAGGGATTATTGGGGTCAATGGTCACGCAACCTATTGAATAGCTCTTTTCCTTATCAAAAATAGGTTTGAAAGTCGTGCCCGCATTGACCGTTTTCCACACGCCGCCCGATCCTACGGCCACATACCAAACATTTTCATTTTTAGGATGGACGGCAATATCGGCAATACGGCCCGAGGTCAATGCTGGCCCCAGGTTTCGGAACTTTAATCCTGCATGGACATCAGCTTCCTTTTTTTCTTTTTCCTGTGAAATACCAGTTGCAATTGTACATAAGGTGAAAAAGGCGAGCAAGCCTTTCAAACGTAGTCTCATAGTTGATAGGTTTTTTTAGTTAAAAAAGTGTTTGAAGATAACCAAAAACAACTCTTTTTCTAGGAAGATGTTTGTTAAAATACGGGCTATCTATCTTTAAGGCGATACATGAACTTGAGTCCGCTCCAATCATCATCAACGGCAGCCACCTTGGTATCGACCAACCCAATGGCCAACAAATGGTCACGAATGTGATCACGCTTTATATCAGAAGGTATTTCAGAACTTCCCTTTGGCCAGCTTATCCATAACATACCGTTCTTCTTGAGCAACTTTTTACAAGCCCCTGCCTGTTTTGCCAATTCGCTTTGAGCGGTACAGAACAGATGTACAAAATCTATGGTACCGGGTATAGGTTTTTCCACTACCTGAATATCAGGCGGTACTAATTCGAAAAGTTTCCAGTAATGTTCAGGTGGATTCTTAAGATGGATGGTAAAGCCGGGTTTGATACCCAGTTTTTTGAAGAGCGGTGTCTTTGAATAACCGGCCGGCATTGACTATTCGATTATGTTTTCCTCTTTCATCAGCGAGAGGCCATAGTTTCTGATGGTCTCAATGACAGGAATGGTCCGTTTGCCTTTTGCCGTTATCGAATATTCCACTTTCGGTGGCACCACGGCATACACCTGCCTATGTACAAAACCCTCTTTTTCCAATTCCCTCAATTGTGAGGTCAGCATCTTATCTGTGATATGCGGAATGTCTTTTTTCAACTCACCGTACCGCATCACCCTATTTTGCAATCGCCAGAGGATAGGAATCTTCCAAGTGCCCCCAATACGGTCCATGGCAAACTCCACCGGATTGTAATACAACTTGTTATTGTATAAAAATTCTGGCATAATTCATTGATTTTCAAATTACTTTCAAAAAAGTAAGTACCATACTTCTTGGTAAGTATCTTCATAAAGATAGCGGTTTCAAAGAAATTTGATCAAAAACAAACAGATGGAATCACCAAGAGAAGAAAACAGTTACGTACATTTTCACGGGGCAGACCACAAGGGGAGAATACTTATGGTGCTCAGTAGTCCGGCCATTTCAGGGCAAACAGGGTGGCCCATTGGCTTTTGGGCCTCAGAACTGACCCATCCACTTCATGCTTTTCAAGAAGCGGGTTATGAGGTGGAATTGGCCTCGACCGAAGGGGGAAAAGTGGTCATGGATGCATTCTCAGATCCGACCGATAAAAGTGGGTATTCGGCCCACGATGTAATTTCGCTGGGCTTTATGCAGTTAGATTGGTTCGATCAATTGCTTGAAAACACCTCAAAGCTCACCGATATTGACCCCGATCGATTCGATGCCATTTTTTTGGTAGGCGGTCAAGGGCCCATGTATACATTTAAAGGAAATACCTATTTAGAAAGACTATTTGTTTCGTTTTATGAAGCCCAAAAGCCCAGTGCGGCCGTATGCCATTCCACTACCCTGCTTTTAGAAGCCAGAAAAATTAATGGAGAACTATTGGTGGTCGGTAAAACATGGACAGGTTTTGCCAACGCTGAAGAAGACTTTGCCGATCAAGCCGTGGGTCAAAAAATACAGCCTTATCGAATTGAAGACCAGGCCATGAAGCTAAAAAACACTACTTTCAAAGTAGCGGCGCCTTTTTCATCATATGCCATTACCGATGGAAATCTTATCACCGGGCAGCAGCAAAACTCAGGGGCCACTGTAGCAAGAATGGTAATCGAACAACTGAACAAATCTAAAGGATGAAATTAGCATTTATCGGAATCGGAAATGTGGGCTTTGCCATTGCCCACAAACTACAGCAAAAAGGCCATGAAATTACCATTGCCACCAACGACCCAAATTCTAGAAGTGTCACTTCAGCCTTGAAAAAGAATGAAAATATGACCACAAGATCGATCCAAGATGCCATTGGCTGGGCAGAAGTCGTTTTTTTGGCCGTTCCGTTCGGGGCTGTCAAAGCGGTGGTAAATGAAATTGATTTTGAGGGAAAAACTTTGGTGGATTGTACCAATCCGGTAGGCCCTGGCATTTCACATGGGCTCAACTGCGAAATCTCCGGATCGGAAAAAATACAGGCTTGGGCACCCTCGGCCAAAGTGGTCAAGGCCTTTACCATTTATGGATATGAAAATTTACAGGATGCTTCCTTTTCCAACTACCCAAACAAACCCGTGATGTTGGTTGCGGGCGATGACCAATATGCAAAGGAACAACTTAAACCTTTAGTTGAAGAAATGGGCTATATGTATAAAGATATTGGGGCTTTAGACCAATCGTTACATTTAGAACATATGACTTTACTGTGGGTAAAAATGGTCAGAAGAGATGGGCACCACCCCAACTTTGTCTGGGGCTATATGGAAAGGTAATGGTCAAATCGAGACTGGTCAGGGTTTAACCATTGGTGTCATTGTCGAATCTTTCTTCAACCGCTGCATCTACAAATTCTTCCAGCAACTTCAGTGATTTTTCAAGATTGGAGCGAAAAATTCTTTTTACCGCAATGGCCATTAAGATCTTTTTGATGGGTGACCTGACCTTCCAATAGGTTTCCGTAGTTACCTCACAGCTTTCTTCATCAACGGGCTCCACGATATAAAACTGATATAGCTCATCTACAGGGCGTAGGCTTTTGGTGAACTCTCCATACACCAATTGGTTGGGTCGGGCCGCTTTGGTAACCGTAACAAAATCAAGTTTGGCACCGTTGATCACGCAAAGGTGTTCGGTTCCCAATCTGGTCACTTCATTGGGATTGAACTCAAATGAATCGACCCCTTTTACCCAATGGTGGCGATATGAATAATTCGAAATATATTCATATAGTTGTGCGGCCGTTACCTTAAAGGTCTTAGTTGCCTTCAATTGCGGAGGTGCATCAAATGAGACCGAAAAAGACTCTTCAATATCTTGCAAATTCAAGCGCTCGGTGTCGATCAACGCATAGAGATATTCAATCTGTTTGCCATCATAGGTGTCAGTGCCCTGCCGAAAGCGAAACACCTTGCTACTGTAGGTATACGACAATTGAATTTCAAGTGCCAATGGGCGACTGATCAATACATAGTTATCGTGCTGAACGGAATTCTTCAAAAGTCGATGTACCTCAATGACCTCTTGCCCAAACGGTTTTCTATTTCCTTGAACTTCTATATGCCGTAATCTACCCGAATGGGCGATTATCTTCAATTTCAAATTGGGTGCGGTTGCACAGGCATTGCAAGGGCAGACCCTGTTCTTTTCGAACTTCCGTAAGTGGCTATAAAATGCGGTATACATCGATTCTATCTGGGCCAATAACTTTTCTTGGGAAGGAATCTGGTTCTCTTTATAAAAAAATAAGGCGTCGCCCTCTACCTCGGCCAATTTCAATTCTTCGGTATTGGCGGCTATCAATACCTCGAGCAATTCGGCAATAACATGCTGGCTATGTTCGACCTCTGTGGTCTGTATGAATTGTGTGTACCCTGAAATATCAGGTATGAACAGTAGGGACTTGGACATTTAGCATCAGTTCTGCTCCATTCCATCCAAAATTCTTTTGAAGCCCAAGGCCACACCGTTGGTCCACCCAAAACCATCTTGGGTCTCATACTCACCACCGCCCGACAGAAGGCTCAAGTCTTCGACATTGTACTTTTCCATCATCTTGCCCGTGTTCTTGAATACCTTTTCATTCAAAGCCAGCCATCGTTCCATAATCTCACGCGCTTCCTCTTCGTATCCGTAGGCCAAAAGACCTTTTACGGCCATCCACTGCAATGGCGCCCAACCATTGGGGGCATCCCACTGCTGGCCAGAATGGTTTAGGGTAGAGACCAGTCCACCATCCTTTAGAAATGTCTCCATCAGCATATTTTTGACCTTTTCAGCTTGCCCTTGGTCCGCTATTCCAAAAAACAATGGGAAGGCCCCTGCCAAGGTCAAATGGGGTGTATGTGCCGCTGTCTCAAAATTGAAATCCATATAAAAGCCCTTTTCTTCGTTCCACAAATGTTTTCTGATAAGGTCTTTTCGTTGATCGGCAAGCATTGTGAAATTGTTAGCGATCTCTTCATCTCCCTTTAAACGGCTGGCAGCTGCCAATTGCATTTCTAGGTGATAGAGCAAACAATTTAAGTCTACGGGAACAATGGAAGTGGTGCCCGTACTGGCAAAATCTTCTTCAAGGTACCATCTTGAACTGAAATCCCAACCACTTTCAGCGGCGGAACGTAAATCGCTATAGAGCCGTTCTTTTTCTGCTTGGGTATTTTTTTCTGAAGCGAGGTGAATGTCTTCTTTATAGGCTTCTGGTCGGGCCGTATTGCCTTTGTCCCAATAGCGATTGAGCAGACCGCTCCCGTTCATTTGAACCACGTGCTGATTCGCATCATAAGGCCCCCCAATACTGTCGTGCGCCATAAAAAACTCATATTCTTTGGCCATTTGGGGCAGGTAATGTAATAGTGTATTCTTGTCTTCTTGGGCCAATGTACTGACCATAACGCCAAAAAATGGCGGCTGCGAACGGGTCAGGAAGTAATCACGGGTACCATTCGGTATAAAGCCAATGGAGTCTAATAAAAAGGCAAAATTATCGACCATGCTCTTTGCCAGCTGTTTCTTATTGGCGGCCAATAGCCCCTCCATGGTGAAGTAGCTGTCCCAATAATAGATTTCCTGAAAACGCCCACCGGGTACCACATAACGGTGTGGCAACGGTATACGGCTTGAATGGGGAATCAGCGTGTCGGGGCCCCGAGCCAGTTTATCCCACATGTTTTCAATATGTTCGTACATGGTCTTGGTCGTATCGGTTTTGATTTCCAAAGATTTCATGGAACGATCTTCAAAATTTTCCTTCACAAAGATTTCCAAATCAAAATCAGCTTGTCTTTTGGCCTCAAGGTATTTGATTTCCAATTCGGCAATGGATCCTTTGGGCACCAGATCGACAAATGTTTTTGAGTCTTCATAGACCGCTGCCAATTGCACATCTTTGAACAGTTGCGATTCATAAAGACCATCGATCTTTTTGATTTCTACAGCTTGCCTGCAACCAGACAGTAAGAACAAAAACAGGAATAGGGAAAATACTTGTAATCTCACGATAGTTAGGTTAATTAATGTCCTAAGATACTGTAATAAATCCATACCTTAGACGTTAAAATCGTATACGATTCGGAAATGCTTCAAACTACCATACTGCGCGATAAAGTCAAGGATTTCATTTTGATGGAAATGCAAAAAGGCGCACTTTCTGTTGGAAAAACCATCAATTTGGCCGCCCTTTCACGAAAATTGGGCATCAGCGTCACCCCTATTAGGGAGGCCCTAAGCCAACTTGAGGAATCCCAGATTATCAAGGCCGTGCCCAACCGTGGCTTTGTGGTGGCCGAACTGCAATTGAAAGAGGCCAAAGACCTCTATGCAACGGTATCACAGCTTGAGGTAATGGCCATTGAGGACTCGCATTTCACTGAAAAGGCCATTCGCGATCTAAAGAAAAGCCTTTTGAGGTTGCAACAGTCACACACCCATAATGCCAGGCTACAAGCGCGTTATAGATTTCATGATTTGCTCATTGGGCATTGCAACAACCGTATCTTGATACAACTTTTAAGGAAGCTGAAACACCGAATCTTATTTTATGAACAGGCCTTTATCAGGGATGCCTCGGTTTATGAAAATGTTGATAACCAAATGGAGGCCATTATTCAGGCCCTTGAAGAAGATAATATTCCAACGGCCGCTTTAATCTTAAAAATGAACTGGATGATTGTCTTGCAATATCTAGAAAAACGGCTATCTGCTGTACCGCATGATAGCGCCTAAGATCCAAAGTTTGGACATAAACCGAGGGAAAAAAGGGTAAAACCTTTGATAATCGAAAAATCAATACTTTGTTCAAGCATGTGAAGATTCATTGGCCCCAGGCATTTTTTGTGCCCTGTTCTTTTTTTGGGCAGGTTCGATTTCTTGAAAGATTCCGCATGAAATCTGCCGTCTCACCAATGATTTTTTAGGCTTCTTCGCCAAGGCCTCGATTTGTTTGTTCAAAAACTGCATATCCATCAAACGCAAAAAGAGATTGATTGTTGTAATGGCATTTCCACCTTGAATTTGTTTACATAAGAGCTCCTTCCAGCTTGATCTGGCAGTAAGCTCCTGGTTTTAGTCTTCAAGCTTTCCATGTTCATTATATAGTCTATGATAAACTTCAAGGGTATCTATATCTACGGCCCTTCCTTTTGGGGCCACCACTTCTAATTGTCCGGCATTTTTTTCAAGTATTTTTTTTGCTCCGAAATCAGCGTTCAATTCCCGTAATTGGTCAGATAACGAGTTATGGAAAACTGCGGGCACCCCCACCCCGTTATCATATTGGGTAGCCGTTGTTTTGTTTTCTTTTTTAAAGGTGGTGATCAATTCGACAAGGTGCCCATGGCCCAACAGTGGTTGGTCGGCCAACATGATCAAGAGTCCATCAACATCATGGTTGGCGACGACGTGCCGCACACCACAGGCGATGGAACTCCCCAAGCCCTTTTGCCAATTATCATTGGTGATGGTCTCCACAGTTTCGGGAAGCGTTTTTTTGACTTCCCCAGCATGTGCGCCAAGTACGACCACTACCCTATTCGACACTTTTTTTGCCTGTGCCACGGCATGGTTCAATAGCGTGGTTTGTTTCCAGGGGAGCAATTGTTTGGGTACGCCCATGCGCGAAGAAGCGCCTGCGGCCAATAGCAATGCTATAATTTTTTTGTCGGGCCTATGCATCACGTATGGATTTTCCCTTCTTTTTCTTTTAAGCGTATGGGTCTTTTTTGATTGATGACCGCCAGTATCTCTGAAAGCACCGATATGGCTATTTCTTGTGGGGTCTCTGCCCCAATGTCAAGACCTGCCGGGCCATGTATGCCCGTTAAAAATTCTTCCGATAGATCAGGATGCCGTTCAAGCAGCGCATCGAATAGTTTTTCACGCCTACTGGCGGGACCCAACAATCCGAAATACGCTGGATCGACATCTTTCAATGCCATTAGATATTGTAGGTCTTTTGCAAAACTGTGGGTCATCAGCACAATTGCCGTTTCATGGTCTACATTCAATTGCAATGACCCGCCCTCTTCTTGTACAAATTCAGTGGCGCCAGGAAAATCTGAAATGGTTTTCTCTTCTCTCGGGTCGACCACCACGGTAACTTCCCAACCCATCATGGTGGCGTACGAACAAAGCTGTACCGCATCATGCTCGGCCCCAATGATGGCCATTTTGAAGCAAGGCTGCATGGTCTGTTCAAAATGTTCAGTATGCTCTGGTAACTTGCCAAAATTATTTCTAACCCCAATCGCGTTATCATCAAAATGAAAAAGAGAGCCAATCGTCTCCCGCTCACCGTACTGTTTCTGAAATGCACTTATGATCTTGAATGGTCTTCGTGAACCGATGGTTTGCCAAAAAGCATCTAAAAAAGCGGTACTTGGTGAAAAGGGCTCCAATAAAATGTACAGAATGCCCTCACAGCCCAAACGATAACGGCCATCGTACGTCATCACCTTGGGTATACCCGAGGCAAAAACGCTTTCGGCCTGTCGAAGCACCTCTTTTTCAACACAGCCCCCGCTAACGGCTCCGACCATTTTGCCATTTTCAAGTAACAACATACGTACCCCAGGGCGCCGATATGAAGATCCCTCTAAAGCGACCACTGTGACCAATACGGTCTTAATGCCCTCTTTTTTTGCTGCCTCGTGGGCCTGTACTATGTTCTTCAGTTCATGTGTCATTGTAGTATTCTTTTTGTGGGATAAAAAGGCGCCAAATCACCTTCGCTATAGTCTGTCTCGGGGTTGAAACGAACAAAACCGTTCGATTGGGCCAAGCTGGTCAAATCGCCAGAACCATTGCCCAAGACCAAGGTAGCTTTTAATCGACCCCTTTTCAGATGTACCTTGGCACGAATGAAACGTGTCAACCCAGTGGGGTTATCAAAAGCCTCATCAAGTACCACACTGTGTTCATCAAGCGGGAGACCCAGGGATCTTCGAAGCCATGGCAGAAAATACACATGATAACTGGCGAAGGTCGAAGCAGGGTTACCCGGAAAAGCAAAAACCGTGGCCGCACCATCTGCCTTGGTACCAAACCAAAATGGTTTTCCAGGACGTTGGGCAACCCTATGAAATTTTTTTTCAACGCCCAATTCTTCCAAGATCTTTGGCAGGTAATCGTATTTTCCCTTTGAAACGCCCCCACTTAACAACACTACATCGTTTTCTTGCAAAGCGGTAGCCACTCCTTTCTTTATTTCTGATTCAAGATCATTGATATGCAATAAATTACATTCTATACCTTCAACTTTTAGTACAGCATCTAAAGAATAGCTATTCGATTTTCTGATTTGATGCGGAAGCGGCTTTTCATCAACATTGACCAGTTCGTTCCCTGTTGAGACCACGGTTATTTTGGGAAGTTTTTTTACCAACACCTTCGCTTTGCCCACAGTCGCCAAAACGCCGATTTCAGCGGCCTCGATCTTCGTGCCCTTTTTGAGTACCGATGCGTTCTTGGGCTCGTCACTTCCCCTTTTGTGGATGTTCTGCCCTCTTGAAACGATTTTCTCTATACATGCCGTACCATTTTCAATATTGATATGCTCGTACATCACCACCGTATCGGTATTTTCAGGTAGCACGGCACCGGTCATCACTTCTATACAGTTCTCATGGTTTTGCAAGGTTTGCTGCGGACCCCCAGCAGGGGCAACACCTTCAATTTCGAATGAACGCACACCCTTTTCATAGGCTTTATGGGCAATGGCAATGCCATCTTTTGTCACCCTGTCAAAGGGCGGAAAATCACGGTCTGCTCTAACATCTTCTGCCAATATCAGGCCATGGGCAGCCTTCAAGGGCACTTGTATGCTACCAAAATCCCTCGTGGCATCCAATACCGACCGATATGCCTCCTCGTATGAAATCATCTGAATACGTTCAATTGCCATCCATTATCCAATAATACCCTTATGCCGACCACAAAGACCAAAAGCGCGGTAATGAGACGTATTGTCTTTGACGAAAACTGGCCCAAGCTCAAACGTACGCCCAGCTGCCCTGCTACAATGACCACGGCCAACAGTATACCGATCTCGGGCCAAAACCATTCGAAAGTGCCCGCATAGGTCAATCCGGTCAAGCCTGAAACGGAATTTACCAAAATAAAAAAACTGGCCAGGGCGGCAATTACCAGAGGCCTATCCCATTTGAGATAGTTCAACACGGGCGCCAAAAAAATACCGCCCCCTATCCCTACCAGACCCGAGAGCAAGCCAATGCCGCCTCCCAACAAATACGAAATATATGGGGGGTACCGCTTTGGTTCAAAATCAGTTTTCAGCTGTATCGTCTGTATGGCCAAAGCAATGGCAGAGGCAATAAGGCTAATGCCCAAAATGATAAAAAAGATGTGCTCTTCAAGTCTAAAAGATGCCCCCAAGAACGCCATGGGAACACTGGTTATGACAAAGGGGAGAAATTTTTTTAATTGTAAATGCCCTCTTTGGAAATACAAGTAACAACTACCTGAGACCACCGCAAGATTGCATAGCAGCGCGGTACTGCGGATCACAAAAAAACTGGTCAGCACCAAAGCCAAAATGGCCAAATAACTTGACCCGCCACCAAAACCCACACTTGAATAGAGCAGCGCAATTATAAAAAAGATGGCCATAAGGCCCACAAACTCACCGGTGGCTAAAGACATAGAGGTGCGGTTTTGTCCATTCCGCCCAAGATATGCAAAATCGATGCTTTTGGTTTTTCTTTTCGCACTATTTCAAGGGCGGCAGCACTTCTTTTTCCTGATTGACAGATGAGGTACACCTCCGTACCAAAATTAATTTCACGAATTCTTGAGGGCAATTCATGCAGGGGAATGTTCTTTGCCCCATCGAGATGAAAATCTGCATACTCATCGGGGTTGCGAACATCGATCAGCTGTAATTTTTTGGTTTTTAGCCGTTCGGCAAATTCTTTGGGTTCCAAAGATGACATATTTTCACAGTGCGCAATGCCATAAGATGCTTGCAGTTCTTTGATGTTTTTGTTCTCAGGATTTACCTCAAAACTTATTTTTTGCACCGCTTGTGCAAGGCCATCGTACACCAACAATTTACCTGATAGTACCTCACCTATGCCCGTAATGACCTTAACGGTCTCCAACGCTTGCAAGGTACCTATAATGCCCGGCAATACCCCCAAAACGCCGTTGTCATCGCAGTTCGGCACTTCATCGGCCTTTGGCATTTTAGAAAAAAGGCAACGATATGTTGGCCCTTCTTCATGGTTGAAGACGCTGACCTGCCCCTCAAAACCATGCAAAGCACCATATACAAAAGGTTTATGGAGCATCACACAAGCATCGTTTATCAAATATCGAGTGGCAAAATTGTCGGTGGCATCGACAACAACATCAAACCCTTTGATTATCTGCAGGGCATTATGCTTGGTCAAAAAAGTATCGAAAGGCACTAGGTCGGTGGTCGTATTTTGGCCTGCCAGTTTATCAAGTGCCACTTCTAGTTTTGGTCTTCCCACATCATTTTCAGCATAGAGCACTTGACGTTGTAGGTTATGTTTTTCGATCAGATCTTGTTCGACTAGACCCAAGGTGCCCACACCCATGGCATTCAAGTATTGCACAACGGGCAGTCCCAATCCGCCAAGGCCCACCACCAATACACTGGCTTGGGCAAGTTTTGCCTGACCTTCGGGACCAAAGTGCTTCAATTGTTGCTGTCTTATGTAACGATTGTTGGCCATTACCTCAATTTTGATTTGGCAAATTGATATTCTGGTAGTGAATTGGCGTTGTACAGTATTTCATCACGCTCGGGAAATATCAGTTCGGTATCTGAGTTGATCAGATATTTTCTCGGACAGCTACTTTCAGCCGTCTTCAAATATTCTTTCGCATTTTGCAGACCGGTGGGTTCCCAAATCGCCACCAAGGGTTCTGGCAGACTACTGGCATGGGTGGCATAGGCGGTTGCCCTTTTGTTCGTATTTCGTTTCAGAACAAGGTTCTTGAGCGCCACCTTGTTCAATAAGGGCAAATCACAGGCCAATACCAACCAGGCCACTTTGGGGTATGTGGCATGTGCGGTCAGCATACCATTGAAAGGCCCGCGATAACGGTCATTGTCAACAATGAGGTTGAAATTATTGGGGATATTATTTTTTTGGTCAAGCCGAATGCTTAGATAGCAGGGTAATCCCAGGTTTTCCAATAACCCATAGAGATATTCCCTTTGGGGAATACCGTGATAATCCAATAAGCCTTTGTCTTCGCCCATTCGGGTGCTTTTGCCTCCCGAGAGAATCAGTCCGTACAGTGGTGGTTTGCTATTCTTTGACATATACTTCTTGCTTGGTCGGCCTGTTATTCTTTGTCTACCTTTTTTAACATGTTTCGCGCATTGTCACCAACAGGACCTTGGGGATCAAGATCAATGGCCTTCTGGTAATATTCCTTGGCCTTGGTGGTATCACCAGCCTTCCAGTAAGCCTCGGCCAAGGAGTCCCAAGTATTGGCCGATTCGGGAAACAATTCGGTATTCGCTTGAAATACAAAGATGGCCTCCTGTATCTGTTTTGAGTTCAATAAGTTGTACCCTGCCTTGTTGAATTCATCTTCGAATTTCACAAATCTGTACTGTGGGTCCTTCACAAGACGCATTGCCTCTGTTCTCAACAGATCCAGTTTGTTCTCCATGAACAGGCCCCTCAGATAGGCCATGGGATCTATGATGAAATCAGCACTGTTGAATTCTATTGCTTTCTCAAGTACCGGGTCACGATTTGAGCGATAATCGTCAAACCCCATCTCTACCGCCAAATGCGGGGCGGTATAGGGGCCATTCTCCCATTGGGGCTTGTCTTGCCACCAGGCGAATGACAAATACACCGGCAGTTTGCTTTTGGGCAGGTCTACGCGTCTGTTGTCACCGTAAAAATTGATGTTTTCGGCAGTGGGCTCCCCCACAAAAATGGCATTGGTGTAGTTGCTGAATTCATTGACCAGGTTCTGACAGGCCGAAAAGGTACGTCGGCCTATGATGACGAACAACTTACCTTTTTGGTTGATTTTTTGTTGCTCAATGGTACCCGTAATAATGGGCTTGTTTTTATAATTGTTGCCACCTCCGTTCAACCGCACATCGATAATCAGTTTTTCGACCTCATTGTTCTCGACAAAATCGAACACGCGTTTATAAAAAGTGGGGATATCTTCTGAAGGGTCATCTTGAATCTGGCTGTGCCTTACGTAAAGCGCTTTTTCTTGGGGAAGATATTCAGAATAGTATATCTTATCGAGGTCTTTGAGATACAGTGGGTTGCTTTGCAGATCACGCACGCTCACCCAATTCGTTCCGGGCTTCACCTCGCCATAGGCCATCGGAATATCACCTGCTTCCTTTGCGGTCACGGTTGCACTGAATTTTTTGCCATCCTTTTCAAGACTGAAATCGATTTCTTGCTGAAGGGTCTCCGTAATGCGCTGGGCATGCAATACTTCAGGTATCACTAGATAGCGACCGCCATATGCCTTGAAGAATTGGTCGTTTTCTGCCGGCACTACTGGGTAAATGGCCTTCATGACCTCGGCCATGGGCTTGCCTTCAACGGCCGTGATCTTGGCACCCACAAGCGACCCATAATCTTCGTGCGCCCCTGTGATATACGTACCCTCAGGGAACTCTCGCGTGTATATGGGCAATTGGTGATAGGGCACCGGACCATCCCTGAAACCAACGCTTGTATGTCCGTACTTGAACAGGGCGATAATTTTTGCAAAGCCCACCAATATCTCATGATCTTGCATTCTGGGAATGGCATCATAAAACTTATCTACAGCGGCATCAAAGTCTTCGGCAGTAGTCTTTTTGAAGAGAAAAGGATAATCTTCATGAACGGTTTTCTGAAGAAAACGCAAGTCTGCCTTCCAATTTTCACTGGTAATGGTGTTTTGCGCATTCAGTGGCCAAAACAGTAAAGCTGTAAAGAAGAGCGCTATTTTATTCATGATTCGTTTTTTGATTTAACCCTTAGGCTTCTATATTGGGCACATTTGTTTTCAATCATCCCCCGATCGAGGTCATTGAACTGTCAAATACCTTTTTATTCTCTTTTTGTGCATCAAATCCTGTTTTGGCACGGCTTCCGACCGCCTCCAAAATTTTTGCTTTACTGTTTTCCTCCGCATTTTCACCCCTGATAATGTCTCTAAGGTTCACTTTGGGCTTTCCGTACAGGCAGGTAATGACATCGCCCGTGGCCGTAATGCGCAACCGGTTGCAACTGCCGCAAAAGGTACGGCTGAACGAGGGTATCAGGCCAAAGGTGCTCGTGTGCCCCTCAATTTGATAGTTGATAGAGGTAGAGGTAGCAGGTGATTCAAGTTTCCTATACTTTGGATAGGCATTGACAATATGCGCGAGAATGGCCTTATAGTCCCACTTGATTTTCTGAAAGGTCTTGCTTCCCCCATTAAAAGGCATTTCCTCTAAAAACCGAACCGAGACCGGATAATGTTTCATCAAATCCAATATGGGCAAGATATCTTGTTCGTTCTGCCCATCCAATACGATAAAATTGATGCGCACGTTGAATCCTTCTGAAATTAAGCGAATCAGATTGTTATGCACGGTATCGTAGTGATTGCGCCTTGTTATGCGCTCAAAAGTTTCACGGTTAATGGCATCAAGACTTACGTTGATGTTTTTGATGCCCAGTAGTTTCAGCTGATCGATATGCCGTCCGATGAGCGTGGCGTTGGTCGTGACCGAGATATCTTTCAATTCTTTCAAGGTGGTCAGATGTCGCAACAACACCATCAGATCTTTTCGTACAAAAGGCTCTCCGCCTGTGATCCTTATCTTATCGATTCCTTGGTCCACCAATATTTCAGCAACCTGACACAGTTCATCAATGGTCAATAACTTATCATTTCTTGCAAAATCGATACCTTCTGAAGGCATACAGTAATTGCACCGCAAGTTACAGCGATCGGTTACGGCAAGCCGTAAGTAGTTAATGGTTCTGTTGTGATTGTCTATCAACATTATTCTGTTTATCAAAATCGATATTCGACCATTCCGTTTTCATCAAAGAACACCTCTGGATAGTTATCCTTTAAGTTCTGGATCATAAACGCCAAGGGTACATCCTCAAAATGTCCGTAATCTTCCATATACTCCATAAAAGTAGCACCTTCTGAATTGAATGCTTGAAAAACAGAGTCGTTTTCCCCATCAAATTCCAAAGGCATTACATTGCATTTTTCGCACAGCTCTTTGTTAAAGGCAGGTGTTGCCTTGATCCATTTTCCGTTCAAGTGAACATCGACCATACCATGTGGGGTCAGTACATTCGACCCGAACCGTTCCATCAAACGATCTACCGCGATATGGTTGGTGACCTTTGCCAATCGTATTCTGGCGGGTATGCCAAGACCTCTGAGGCAAGCGGTCAACAAAATGGCCTTGTCAACACAATGCCCCTCGTCTTTTTGTGCGATGGTACTGGCCACATATTTTTTTTCATCGAGGCTGATGTGGTAAGGATTGTACCGCCAACCGTCCCTGATTTTCAAATATATGCCCATCGCTTTTTCCACATCGGTCAGCGTATCTTTCTTGAATTCTTGAATCAGGTTTTGGATACGTGCTGATTCATGATCTAAATATGTGGTGCTCTGCAAATACTCCATAGTTTCATCCTCCACTTACCGGTGGGATCAAAGCAATTTCATCGTATGAGTTGATTTCCTTTTTATCTTCGGCATACGAATTGTTGACAGCGATCGCCAACGACGACAAGTTGTTCAATCTTGGATAAAGGTTTCCCAAATATACGCGTAACTCACCCACTGTTTTGGGTAGTTTTTTGCCAGTGATACTTGCTGTCGGTATAGATAAGGTGGGGCTACCAATGATATCTTTGGTAACCCCAAATAGTAATACGGTCATATTTATCCTATGATTTCCTGTTCTCGTGGTTTCAACAATTCAGGTGTCTTGATAAAAGGCTGTTTGTACAAGCGATTGCCCGTGGCCGCCTTGAAAGCGTTGGCGATGGCCCCCCCTGCTGGTGGAAGCGTCGGTTCGCCCAATCCCGTAGGTGAAAGGTCATTTTTGATGAAATGTACCTCGACCTCGGGAGCCTCTTGCATTCGAATCAATCGATACCGGTCAAAATTACTGGCCAAAGGCTTTCCGTTTTTAAAACCAAAATCACCGTACATGGCATGTCCGATACCATCGATGACACCGCCTTCGGCTTGGTTCTTGGCACCAAGGGGATTGATCACAATACCACAATCGACCACGCAGGTCACCTTTTTCACCACAGGCTCACCGTTTTCGATGACCACCTCGGCCACCTCGGCCACATGGCTATTATGGCAATAGTAGTTTACAAAACCTTGGTACACGCCTTTTGGTTGTCGGCCCCAGCCTGATTTTTCTACCGCGGTCTCCACCACCTTGATCATTCGTTCTGGCGAGTACTGAATACGCTCATCGGCTACCGCATCGACTTTCTTCAAAAGGTCTAGTCGAAGCTGCACCCGGTCGACTTCCATCATTTCGGCCAGTTCATCGAAAAAGCTCTGCTCGGCGTAGGCCAGAAAATTGGTATAAGGTGCGCGCCATGCCCCGGTCGTGATGGGGCTTTTGTGATTGGCGGCATCGACTTGATAGTTTTCTATGGCCCCTGCGGGGAAAAAATTCGGAATAAGGCCGTACATATTCGAATTGATGGCGGCTTCTTTTAGATGATAGGCCGTTACCTTACCATCTTTGACCCCGGCCTTGATACGATATTTGATGGCCATGCGATAAATACCATCGTTCATATCATCTTCGCGCGAGTAGATAACTTTTACGGGCTTTCTGATCTTGTCGGATAGTTCGGCGGCTTCGAGTACAAAGTCACCGAAAAGCCTACGCCCAAAGCCCCCGCCCATACGGGTCATTTCTAAATGGATGTCTTTTGGATCGCGGTCGAGCATCGTAGAGACCAGTCCGGCTTTCCATTCAGGGGTCTGTATGGGGCCTACCAAGTGTACCTTCTCATCGGTTACATGGGCAAAAAAGTTCATGGGCTCCATACAATTGTGGGGAAGGAACGGTGATTCATAGGTGCGTTCCAATATTTGGTCAGCTGTTGCAAAGGCCTTTTTGACATCGCCATCAGACCGCATGGTCTCAAATTTGTCGCCGTCTAGCAGATCGGTCAATATTTTATCGTGATCGGCAGTGCTCTCTAAGTTATCGGCATCTTCCCAAACGGTTTTGAGTGCCTCTTTGGCTTTCATGGCTTGCCAGGTGGTTTCGGCAATGACCACCACCTTATCGCTCCCTGATAAAATGCTGCCCGTTCTTTCGTCTTTTTCCAATAGTGCACGAGCTTTTTCCCCTATGGTCACAATATCAATGACCCCTGGCATTTGTCGGGCTTCCGTATCGTCATAAGAAGCCAGTTTTTGCCCAAAGGCCGGTGGCCTTGCCACTGCGGCATAGACCATTCCATCTACCTTATAATCCAATCCGAAGAGCGGTTTTCCGGTGATGATCTTA
>JANQOD010000195.1 GCA_028289745.1 Allomuricauda sp.
CTATCGCTGTTGCAATCAATTTTATATTCCCTTTTGAAAGAGGACAAAAAATAGTGGTCGCAGCATCATTAAAGGCAACTTAAAAACTTGTGGCAGTCAGTTTTATATGCTAATTTTGCCACCCTTTTTGAGGGTTAAATCCATGCCGATGAACATCACGAAAGAACAAATTGATGAATTGAACGCGGTGGTCAAAGTGGCCATCAACAAAGATGATTATGAAGAGCGGGTCAATAAGATATTGAACGACTATAGAAAGCAGGCCAATATTCCTGGGTTCCGCAAGGGGCAGGTTCCTTTGGGACTCATAAAAAAACAATACGGCAGGGCGGTATTGGTCGATGAAGTCAACAAATTGCTGCAAGACAATCTGAACAAATACCTTACAGAAGAAAAGTTGGATGTTTTGGGCAACCCACTTCCCAAACAACAAGATGATTTTGATTGGGAAAGTGATGAATTCGCATTTGAATTCGAATTGGGTCTCGCCCCAAATTTTGAAGTCGAGCTAAAGACCAAAAAACCAATTGTACAGTATAAAATTGTCGCTGATAAAAAGATGGTCGAAGAGCAGGTTGAACGCATCAAAAAGCAATATGGCAAATTGTTGGCCAAAGACATTGTTGAAAAAGGTTTTGAGGTCACCGGAACCTTCACCAACGAAAAAGAAGAAATCGACAATCGAGCTACCATAGAACTAGACAAGTTCAAAAGCAAAAAAGCCACTGACACCTTGGTCGGAAAAAAAGTAGGCGATACGGTCACCCTCAAAACCAAAGGACTTTTCAAAGAGAACCATATGCTTTTGGGCGCTTTGGGCGTAACCCATGAAAAAAGCCAGAAGTTAGATGTTGAAGTGACCCTTTTGATTGAAGAAATCAATGAAAGACAACCTGCAGAATTGAACCAAGAGCTGTTCGACAAACTCTATGGAAAAGACAAGATAACCTCTGAAAAAGAGTTAAAGGAAAAAATAAAGGAAGATAGTGAGAAGCAGTTCGAGCAGCAATCAGACCAAAAACTCTTAAACGATGTCACTGAAAAGCTGATTGAGACAACAACGTTTGACCTACCCTCTGAGTTTTTGAAAAAATGGATTCAGATCAGTGGCGAAAAAATACTCTCTGAAGACGAGGCGAAAGATGAGTTTGAACGCTCTGAAAAAGGATTGAGGTATCAATTGATAGAGGGCAAGATCATCAAAGAGCACGATCTTCAGGTACAGCTCGAAGAGCTCAAAGAGTTTGCCAAGGGTTTCATCAAGTCACAAATGGCACAGTATGGCCATGTGAACCCCCAGGAGGAAGAACTTGAAAATATTGCCAATCGCGTGTTGGGCAATCAAGATGAGGTCAAAAGGCTCTCTGAACAATTAATGAGCCAGAAATTATTGAACCTCTATAAAGAAAAGGCCAATTTGAAGATCAAAGAAGTGACCTATGACAATTTTGTAAAAGAGGTCTATCAATAATTTACCAAATAAAATAAGTATCTTTACAGTGCCGAAAATGCTATTTTCGGCACCTTTTTTTTTAAACCTTTTGATTTAAATCGAATGGATTACGGTAAAGAATTCAAAAATTACGCCATCAAACATCGTGGCATCAACAGTCTATATTACGAGCAATTGGTCAGTAGCCTGTATCCGATGAACATGACACCCAATATCATCGAAGAACGTCAATTGAACGCCATTGCCATGGATGTCTTTTCGCGTTTGATGATGGATAGGATAATCTTCTTGGGCACGGGCATCAATGACCAAGTGGCCAATATCGTACAGGCGCAACTGTTGTTCTTAGAGAGTGCCGATGCTTCAAAAGACATCCAAATCTATATCAATTCGCCGGGCGGAAGCGTTTACGCGGGTCTCGGTATTTATGATACCATGCAGTTCATCAAGCCTGATGTCGCCACTATTTGTACGGGCATTGCGGCATCGATGGCGGCCGTTTTGCTCTGTGCCGGTGAAGCGGGCAAAAGAAGTGGTTTGACACATTCGAGGGTCATGATACACCAGCCTATGTCAGGGGCCCAAGGCCAGGCCAGTGATATCGAGATCGCGGCCAAAGAAGTGTTAAAGATAAAAGACGAACTCTACCATATCATCTCAAAACATTCAGGTCAAACGTTCGAAAAGGTATATGAAGACAGTGACCGCGATTATTGGATGAAAGCCGAAGAAGCCAAAAAATATGGTATGATCGATGAAATTTTGGTAAGGGAAGATCAATAAAACGACTTATCCCCAAGCCAATAGCCTGTTTTTGGTTAAACTTGTAGAACAAAACATCATTTTCTACGTTTAGAAACAGCAGCTAATTCTGATTGTATGGCAAAGGAGAATCTGGAATGTTCATTTTGCGGAAGAAAAAAGTCTGAGACCAATCTTTTGATTGCGGGTCTCGATGCGCACATATGTGACCGCTGTATCGAACAAGCCCATACGATCGTTGCCGAAGAATCAAAGCAATCGAAGAGCAATGATCTTTCCTCTGAATTGGTGTTGAAGAAGCCCATGGAGATAAAAGGTTTTCTAGACACCTTTGTCATAGGGCAAGAACGCACCAAAAAAGTGATGTCGGTAGCTGTTTACAATCACTATAAAAGACTTTTGCAACCAAAAGGCAAAGAAGATGATATTGAGATACAAAAGAGCAATATCATCATGGTGGGTGAGACGGGTACCGGTAAGACCTTGATGGCAAAGACCATAGCAAAAATGCTAAATGTGCCTTTGGCCATTGTCGATGCCACCGTATTGACCGAGGCAGGTTATGTAGGAGAAGATGTTGAGAGCATTCTGACCCGATTGCTTCAAGCAGCTGATTACAATTTGGAAAAGGCGGAAAGGGGCATTGTCTTCATCGATGAAATAGATAAAATAGCACGAAAGAGCGACAACCCTTCCATCACCCGCGACGTTTCAGGCGAAGGGGTACAACAAGGGCTTTTGAAGTTGTTGGAAGGTACTTTGGTCAATGTTCCGCCAAAAGGGGGCCGAAAGCATCCCGATCAGAAATTCATCGAGGTCAACACTGAAAATATCCTTTTTGTCGCAGGTGGTGCCTTCGATGGCATTGAGCGCATCATTACCAAACGTCTCAACATGCAAGCGGTAGGTTACAGTGCTTCAAAAGCGGAAGACGACCTCGATAAAAAGAACATTCTTCAATACATTATTCCAAAAGATTTAAAGGAATTCGGGCTCATCCCCGAAATCATCGGAAGATTACCGGTGCTCACACACATGAACCCTTTGGATGAAAAGACACTTCGGGCCATTTTGACCGAGCCCAAAAACGCCATAATCAAGCAGTATGAAAAACTGTTTGATATGGATGGCATACAGTTTACCATCACCGAACAGGCCCTCGACTTCATCGTTGAAAAAGCGGTTGAATACAAGCTTGGTGCCCGGGGCCTTAGGTCACTTTGTGAGGCCGTATTCACCGATGCCATGTTCGCCCTACCCAGTACCGATGAGCAAGAATTCAAGGTGACCAAGGCTTACGCAGAAGAAAAACTATCGCATGAGACCGTAAAGAAACTAAAAGCGGTTTCTTGATTCGGTCAACTGGCGTTTCGGGTCACTTTTTGAAGCAATTCAAGACAGATATCCCCTATGATTTTTTCATCTGTATAGAGCTGATGGCCAAAACTCGGTATAACACGTAGACCGACCCCAACTTTTTTTGCCCATTTCATGTCTGGCTTGAATTTGTCACATTCACCATAAATCAAATTCAGCTCACAATTTGGGCTTTCTTTTTCAAACCGAACCCTCGTGGCCGAAATGGCCGTTAGAGACTTCATGGGCAGTCCGCTTAAAGCAGCTTTCCAAGCGATGGCGCCCCCAATACTGAACGCCAAATAATGACTGGCCGTTTCTTCCTTTTTTAAAAGATTGGTGGCAGCCGTTTCAATACCGCCATTTACAAACGCTTCATGAATGTTCTTTTCGGTAAAGATGGACACATCAAGATTGGCCAGCTGTTGGCAATCATAAAATGAAATATCGTAATACTGTTGAAGGTAACCAAAGTAAGAGGTAATCCAGAGGCCATTTTTGACCCCCCACATGTCAGAGACAACGACAAGTTTTTCAGCCATAACTTTAATTTTGTTTGGTAGTAGTAAGGTTATATTAAGATGAGGGAACTATCTTATTGGCTCAAACTTCAGTCATTATGAATATAAAACCATATTTTTTTGTTCAAAAGAGGGATTTGTTCGATAAGAAGCAAGGTTTTACGAAAACGTTTTCGTAATTTTTTGACCATACCTATTTTTTAGAATTACCGGTCTCATTTGCACATGGCCTTACCCGTAAAAAAGTAATCAGCTACATGGTACTGCTTTTTAAACACTACCCCTTTTTTAACAGTAAAAATTTTTGACTTTATACGCTCTGGCAAATAATCTTCTAGATACGAAAGCCATGGCATTCGACGATTTGAAGTGAAGGGCTTTAGCATATCTTCTCTAAAACCCCATTATCAGACAAACCGAAAACAAACAGTTTACGTCACAACCTATTTCTGGCAACATGCGATCTATCACGACCATGAATGAACGTATGCTGCTTTGCGATATTATGTCGCAAAGCAGCAATTGGCACATAGAAGCACATACCGACTAAGAGTAGCGTACACATTAGGCAAAAAATGACCCTGTTGACCTGTCTAGATCATAAAAGTTTCAAAGTTATTTCTTGAGTAGAATTTTGGAATAAACTCCCAAATCTGTCCGTATCTGCAACAGATACTGGCCAGATGACAAACCTGACAGGTTTAAGCTGACATGTTGCTGACCGTTATCACTATATTTTTTGGTCATGAGTTCTTTATTGGCCATATCCACAATACTGATTCCATAAATTGATGAAGGATATTGTCGATCACCTTTCAATCGCCTTAACCTATCATTAATGCTTATAAAACCTTCATCAATGACAGGATTTGGATAGACCAGAATTTCCGGGGCGTCAAAATTTTGCGGGGTTTCTTCAGAAGAATCGTTAAAAACAATAGGGATGCCTCCGCGCCCACCCGAAGAATGTTGAACATACATCGTTTTTGCGCCACCGATACCACATTTGTTCCTGCCGCTGACCTGAACATATCCTGATTTTTTCGAATATCCCGTAAAAGCCCGTAATGAAATGCCCGTTGTGTTTCTCATCTGCCAATTTCTGGCAAAATAATTAAAATTGGAAACGACGTCATAAGGGTAGGGCAAGCGCCATGAGTAAGAATCTGCCCCATGGGTTATTGAAGTATTGTAGCTCACCAAAGCACCGGTATTTACCTTCGAAGGCCCAGTCAGCCTTGTTGGTGTTTTTGGCCTACCCACCCAAATTTCCTTGGTCAGTTCAACGCCATTTTTGAATGTAGCTTTAATCCAACCTTGGCTTCTGTAATCGTTCGGTGCTTTAACGGTTATCGAATTGCCATTGCTGCTTGTTTTTTTGAGATTCGAAGAAACTTGCCATTTTAAAACACTTCCGGGCGTAGAACAGCTACTGAAAGTATATGTTTTGGTTTGGTTGTAGCACAGACAAGATTCTCCAGACAAGCTGCTTGCATTTACAGGAAAGTAAGGGTCTTGTGGCTGTTTGGCCAGCTCTTTCAACAACCAGTCGACACTTTCTTTGGTAAATGAAGTGTGCTGTGTGTTGATATCATAACCAAAATAGCTGTCAAAAGGGGTTTCCTTTTTACAGACCAAATTATTATCTAAAGAGGCCGCCCAATTGCGATCTGGCTTTAAGTGACCAATCGCCGATACTGATGAAATAAAGGAATTGTTGTGCTTCAATACCCTGGTTTCCCACCAGTTTCCCCCCAAGAATGTCAATAATCCTGACAACACATTATCTAAAGGATATTGCCAAAAACTACCTTTTACGGTAACGGGCGCCGACCCTACGACAGGTTCGGTAAATTCTTGTTGAGAGGGGAACCAACCTCCAGGCACATTGTCCATGTTTCCCCTAGAATTCAAGTTCTTATGGTAAGTGCGCTTGCCTGCACTCGGTGCCTTCCAAAAGTAAGAGATAGAACTTTCTTGATTGTACCGGGGCATGAAGTAGGTTTCTAGACTAGAAATATGAAGACTAGATCCTGGAATGAACAGTCTATTGAATGCCTTAAGTTCCAAAACTTTTTGTTTGTCACCGGCATAGACATCGTTTCTTTGGATATACGGGTTAAAATGTGATTTAGAACCATTCATAGCCCCGTTTATCAGAGAGATTTTTCGTAGGTTTTTTGGGTATCCTTTTGAACCCGAAAGCCCATTCCTGAACAAGTTATCATAATATCTTCTAAAAAAGGGAGCCCCTTTGTC